>JAZRWV010000490.1:0-10641 GCA_045599925.1 Myxococcota bacterium | reverse complement strand
ATGCCAATATTGCAGCTTAAGCCATATTTTCGTTAAGCGCGTGTAGGGGGCCCCTTTCCTCAGTTCGCAATATGAAATTCGCTTCGTTTCCCGAGCCTCTCGGCTCTCCAACTCGCGTATTTCATTTGCTCACTGGGCTCTGCGAGGCTAACCGTCCACCGGACGGTTAGCTTCTCGGCCCCTCAGTTCGCAATATGAAATTCGCTTTGTTTCCCGAGCCTCTCGGCTCCCCAACTCGCGTATTTCATTTCTAGAGTCGCCCCCTCCTTGTCACGTTGTGACGTTCCCATTATGGCGAGGAAATAATAGCGAGTGCATATATTTCGTTTTTTTTGATTGCATATATGATAGATAATATGGTTGAATAATTTATGATTTTTATCATGCAACCAACTTTCAGTTGAAAGGAAAAATGAGATGAAAAAAAGCATTGTTTGGAATGTTATTGTTCTAAGCAGCATGTTAACTTTTAGTGCCTGCAACGACAACAGCAGCGAAAATGATAATGATTATAAGAGTAGTGACGTTCCGTGCGATGCGGAAACTTTTGTCATTCGATGTTCGGATGACAATCTGGGAGTGGTTAAATGTTCTGATGGTGTGGAAACAACGTATTCATGCAATAACGAGAACGAACAGGAAAATCGTTGTGTCGATGATTTCCTTGACGGTATAACTTGTTCAAGCCCTGAATCCAAACCCCAAAAACAAAGTATCAATTGCTATACTGACGACAATGGACAGCCTGTAGCATACGAATGGTATCAGGATTCAAATAACAATAATGTCTGGGTCAGTCGACAAGTTGAAATTACGGAGGATGCACTCTGTTTGCTTGTCAATGACGACAACTACAGCTATTCACTGAATCGTCTCATTAAGCCCAGTGACCCAAGAAATGGGATTACCATTTTAAAGCGAGGTGAAATGGGATGTTACAAAAACCACGCCTACTTTAACCCCACATCTTCAATGCTTTTTCAATATGAAAATTTTGAAAGCAAATTCATATATGTCGATTGCGGAGATAATTATCGATGTGACAACCTGTACGGATGTCTTCCACCATGTTCTTTGAATCAAGCCCAGGTCGGCGATTCTAATATGTATGAAGGATGGTCTGGCGGAAACTCAGAAAGTGTCACATGCCGTGAAACAAACGGCAATTATACGAATAACAATGAAACTTTATATTATTCGAGTGTAAGAACAAAAATAGGTGAGGCGCAAACAGATGGTGTGCTGTTCTCAGACTTTGATACGATGGACAACCCAAAAGGAGAATCGTGTGATGCAAACACGGCTGGACGATGCTTTGGTGATTCAGCCATTAACTGTGTTGACGGCATATATGAAGTCAACATTTGTAAACACTTTAATATTTGTCGGGAAATTACTGAGGGCGAAAAGACTGTTGCCAAATGTTTTGAACCATGTGCTGCAGTAGATGAAGGCAAAAGACTTAAAGCCTGTAATACGAATGATGATCATAAATGGGTAAGTACCACATATGAGTGCCGCAAACGCACCAAAACCAACGGCATTACAGAATGGTATCTCGACCCCATTGAGTCATCGATATGTGAAAATAATTGCTCAGAGACACATGAATGTCAATAATGTCCCCAGTATGCTTGTTTTTGATTGTCATGTCTTTTGGTGAAACGGGCATGACTTTGGAAAGCAGATAGCAATCATGGTATGGCCCGCGTATTCGCCATTTTGCGAATAGCGGGCCTGCGAAGGCGTATCCGCGAAGCGGATAGCCGAAGCGAACTTCAAAAAACAAATCAATAAGCTTCGTCGTCGCGATCGTAACCGGAATCAGTGGTTCTGAATGTTCGAACAGACTGGTTGTAAGCCTTGACGAAATCGGGATCTGAGGAAATATCGATGCGCCAGACGAGATTATTCCGATAGAGTCTGTAATTTCTCTGACGTTCTTTTTGAGTTGCTTCATCGATGTACACGATTTCGAGTTTAGCCTGTCCATCGATCATGTAATCGAGGAACTTGGTCGACGTTTTTTTGACTTCAAAACCGCCCTGTTTTGACATTCGATCCATGAGTGTATCCCAGGTCCAGAAGAGTTCGGCCTTTTCGTGATCGCCGGCAGCCATGTCGCGGTTCATGTTGTTGTCATGCATGGCCTGCATTTTGTCCTGAATGTCCTGGGTAAATGTGCGTTTGAAACCTTTGAGATCGCCCTGCTGAGCAGCATAAATCGCATCGTCGAGAACGCCGTCCGGCAGGCGGACGAAATCGCGAGGGGTGAGTTTCATAAGGAACATATAAACGGTCGCACAAATGGCGAGGAGAATGACACCGCCAATGATTTTTAAGGGTTTAGGAATGGACATGTTTGACTCCTGAAGGATGATTGGAGAATGAGATTGAATGTTTAATAGCTAATATAAAATGTTTGTGTAGGGCTTTGTCCTGAATAATTAAAAGTGTAGTTACTCGATGAGCTGGCGTTGTTCATGAGTGTAAGTTTGACAGCTTCTGTGCCTGTTGGATTATAATCCACTCCAGTTGAACAATGAGTAAGCTTACAGTTGCCAATCTCAAGTACAATGATTGTATCACCTGATTCAATAGGTTGTTGCATTCTAACAACGACAGAATTTCCTGTACCACCAAGAGAGCTATAGTACGATTGACCACTACCGTTGTTTGCTCTTGAATATGCAGTGGAAACATTAGGATATGCGTAAAATGCATCAGGTCTTCCACTAATCGCAGTATAATCACTTACACCTGATGTATGAGATACAACTTCAGCTGCATAGTATACAGAACCATTTGGTTTGATGTGGACAATGGCATCAATATCAGCTCCTGCATCGACGCCGCTTGCATAACCTGATACGTCCTCAATGCGCAGGTATGAATAAGTCACTTTTTGAATGCATTGATTATTGGAACAGCCATTTGGACATGTGACAGAACTAAATTTTCCATTTGAACAGTTTTCCAAAGCACTGCCATTGCATCGTGAACCTGTAAATGAACATTCCGGGTTGGCACATGCATTACCATTACATCCATATGGGCAGTTAGTGGTTTTATAATTGCCTCCAGAGCATGTAGTGAGTGTGTTGCCTGAACAAGAAACATAGGTTGATTCACATTGGTTGCAGGCAGTTCCGTCCGAATTGCAGCCTTTATTTCCGCAGGTGTTTTTTGAGGTTTTAACGCCACCATTGCATGTATATACAACAGAATTTTCGCATTTATCTCCGACAAAGTTGCATTGAACACAAGCACCATTGGCACAAACTGGTCTATCATCTGGGCAGACTGCAGGCATCATCATCAGTTTTGAGCCGTTTTGCTGACATTTGTATATTTGTGTATCTGAAAAGCAATCACCAAACTCGTTTAAACTGCAGTCATTACATGAGCCATTCATGCATCCTTTTGAGCCGCATTCTGTGATTACCCATTTATGGGTATCAATATTACAATTTCTGACATTTTTTTTATCTTCGTCACATTCAGGTGTTGTTGTATTGCATTGATAACACTTTTTATCTGCCAGATCACAGGTTTCACCAGCATTGCAATGGCTATCCTCATTACATTCAAGGCATTCGTGGTTTATAGTACAATAATGACCTTTCTGTGTATTTACGCAGTCTTCATTATTATTGCATCCCACGCATTTTCCGAACTGATCTGTCTGTGCATTGCAAATCGGCTTAGTATCATCATTGCAATGTTCGTTGCGGAAGCAGTTGCCATCGGTTGGAATATCCACACAGTTTCCTGTGAAACACTGAGTTCCGACTGGACAGCTGTTGTCGTCGGTACAGGCAGCGACGCAGATGTTTTTCTCTTCATCGCAGAGCGGGGTTGATCCTGAGCAGGAGGAGTTGTCTTTACACTGAACGCAGATGCCTTTGTCCAGATGACAGAGTTTCTTGCCTTCCATATTGTCTGCACAATCATCATCACTCAGACAGTCGGCGCAGACGTGATTGGCGTTACATTGCTTTGGCTCATCACAGTCGTTGACTTGTTGATTTTCATCGGCAACTTCGCGGCATTGGACGCATTCGTTTTCGAGACAGAACGGGCTGCCATCAGAGTTTGCGCAGTCGTTGTCTGTTGTGCATGTCACACAGCCTTTTTCTGTGGATTCATCACAGGCGAGTGCGCACTGCGTCGACTCAAGTTGATAATCAATGCATTGAATAAAGTTTTTATCGCTACAATTGTTTTGGTAAGTTTCCGGATCACACTGGACGCAAGTTCCGAGGGATTTGGCACATGTTGTCGTGCCTGCGGCTGTATTGACTTCGTCCTGGCAGTCATCATCAGATGCACAGCTGACGCATTGATTATTCCGACAATATGGCGTCGTTCCCGAACAATCTGAATCCTGAATGCAGTCGATGCAACGATTGTTTATACAGTATCCGATGGTGTTGTCATGAACGCAATCGCTGTCCGACTGACAGCCAATACATACGCCATTCTTACAAATTGGTGCATTGGACGGACACTCTGTTTCCCGAATCAGTCCTTCGCTGCAAAATCGAATTCTGCTCTCTGTTGTACATGTGGGTTCATAGTCGTCGAGACATGCGACACATCTGTTATGGCTGCAAACAAGAGGCTCGCTACAATCCGCATCGTCTTTGCATTCAATGCATCGGCTGTTGTGACAGAATTTATCATCTGAGCATTCGTCATCGCCTCTGCATTCCACACATTGGGAGTTCTCACAATAAGGTTTGGCGTGATCCTGGATGAGACAATCTTCGTCGTTTTGACAGACTCCCGGATTGACCGGAACACATTTTTTATAAAATGTGTTGCAGACTGTTCCTTCCTGACAGCACTCGTTTTCGCATGGAATCTGGCAGTAGCAGAAAGAATTGCTGTCACTTTGAACACAACGGAAGTTTATCGGACACCTTGATGCTTCAAATGCCTTGTCTTTTATGTAATTTTTGCATTCATTGTCATCACTGCCTGGGATACAGTTGTTCCCGTTGAGCTGCTTTATCGTTGAAAGTCCAGGACAGGTTGGGCCAAGATCAAATACTTCGTCCACAGAACATCCAGCTGCAAATATTGAAACCACTATGATGGATAAGGGGATTTTAGAATTCATGGCTTACCCTTTATTTCAAATACTAACAAACAAAACCTCCAAACACTATATTCTAAGCTATAAATCGTTTTCACTCAATAGTTGCCTGATTTCGTAACCACCAAACTTGACAAATTGCGCATGTATTATTAAAGAAACGCGCGTTTTTTGAGTTTTTTCCCTCTTCTCTGCGAGGAAAATATGGAATTTGATGTTACATACCTGGTCATTGGTTTTGGTATTCTCTTTGTCGTTACTCTGATTTTGATGAATGTAAAGGGAAATGCCATAGGCAAAGCCGTTAAAAGCTGTCGAGTCACACACGATGTTGCCCCTGTGATTGCTGCAATTGACGAAGACAAAACGGTTGATGTTCCAACCGTTTACAATTCGGCCATAAAATCCCTTTGGGATGCTTATGATCGCGAAACAGCCGCGAAACTCATCAAGGCCCTGGTTGAACGCAATGATACGGCCCCGATTTCGCAGTTCTGGCTAAAAACCGTGATGGATGTTGAACCTGACATTGCCCGCAAAACACTCGGCAACGATTTCATTCAGTCGCACTATAACGAAGGTATTGCATCAAAATGCGGCGGTTGCGGCGGTTCCTGCAAAAAATGCAAATCCTGTAACGGCTGATAGTTTTATGGGCATGGCTATTGGCCTTTAGGCCAATACGCCACGCGGCGCGCCCTATCGGCAGCAGGGCCGTTTTATAAAACAGCTCAGCTGCCGATACGGCCGCGCATAAGAGATAACACATCTTTATTTCAGCCGATAGTGATACGGAATACGAAGTTTTTTGGTTTCTGCTGAAGTTTCTTTGGGAAAACCAGGGACCGGACCTGCTTTTTCAGCTGAATTCAATGCAGCTTCGTCCAGAATTTCAATCCCTGATGACTGCGCAATTTCGGCAGAAAGAATTTCTCCCGAGCGATTGATTTCGACAAGCAACCATACAGTTCCCTCCAAACGCAGCTTTTTGGCCATTTCCGGATAATGTTTTTGCAGTCTGAAATGTTTTGAAAGCGTCTGGGTATATGCTTTCCACAGCTCCATCTCGTCTGTCTGATGAGAGACATCCGAGGAATGAACTGCATTTTGAACGCCAGCATTTGCCGGCTGACTGCCATTCGCAGAAACGGCGTTTTCTGAACCAGAAACTGTCGCAGAAATGTCTGCATTTCCTTGTAAAACCTGTGCATCTGAATTGATAATAGCCAGTTCAGACGTTTTTGGCTCGACAGAATCTGTTGTGATTTCCGGAATTGTTTCGGAAGGCAATTCAATTTCAGGAACAATTGGAGCTGTTTCCTGCAATGGTTCCGTTAAGACATCGGGAATTGCCGGCATTCCCAAATGAATTTCGGGTTGTTCAACTTCGATTTCAGCCTGTTCAAACGGATCTTCATCTTCAGAAACGGGTTCTTCGTGAATGCTTTGTGAAGACGAATCGTCAAATACTTCGATTTCTTCGAAAGTCACAATGCGTTCGATGTGGTCACATTCAAGAGCAAAAATCTGGTAAGCCGGTGTATCTGGTATGCAAAACCAGGCTAAAGCAAAAAAGCCTGTATGAAGTACAAGGCTTATCGGCAGAAAATGGTACCAGTTCTTCATCTTGGATTAAATGAATTATGAAAATACGGAATTTCGCAATGACAACACATCAGGGGCTATGGCCCAGCTGAGTTGTAACAAAACAAAAGCATTTGTAAATATTGAAACTTTTCGCTTGCTCAATAACGTGATAAAGGGTCGCGCCAGTTAAACATGATGCTTCATTATGCGTCATGTCGATGTTCGTTTTACTGCAAATTGAATAGTTCATACTGATAATGTACATCTACAGATGTAATTATTCATTGATATGATTAGTTTTTTCAAAGGTATCATTATATCAATTGTTCTCGGCGTACCTGCTGGTCCTGTTGGTGTGATGACCATTCAGAATACACTAAAAAATGGATTCAAATCCGGTTTGATGACTGGAATGGGGTCTGCTGTTGCCGATATTTTCTTTGCCACTGTCGGTGCATTTGGCGTCCATATTATTTCGGACTATTTCGTCGCGCATCAGGATATTATTTCGCTTGTTGGAGGCATACTGCTTCTATTTCTGGGGATTCGTTCCATTTTAAAGAAGCCGGAAACACTTCAGACTGAAGATAAGAATGACCTTTGTTCAAAAGAAAATGTGATTGGATTTTCATCAGCTTTAGTGATTTCAATCACAAATCCAGCGACCATTCTTGCATTTTTATTTGCGTTTACAATTTTTGATGTTGCAGAAAACCTGAACGTTTTTGAAGCGATAATGCTTGTTCTTGGCGTTTTAGCTGGCGCAATATTCTGGTGGGTTACTCTTTCAGCAGTCACATCAAAATTCAAAGACAAAATAAAGACAAAAACGAATAAACTTCTCAACATCATCTGCGGAATCATTATGTTCATTCTTGCCGTTGTGATGTTTGTCAAGACATTGATATGAGTGAAGAAATTGCGCGGCCGTATCGGTTGCAGAGCCGCTGTGCACAACGGCTCTGCAACCGACAGACCGCGCGGCCAGGCGTATTGGCCTTCGGCCAATAGCCAGGCCCACAAAATACAAAAAAAGCCGGTTCGATGACTTGAACCGGCCTCAAAGCCTAATCCAGTTTTACGCGTTCAACCGATGAGCTTTTCACCCATCCCTGAATGCCGCTCAATGTCTTAACCTGCATCCATTCTCCGTTCATTTTAATGACGTGGACTGTATATCCTGGCAACAATGCAGTCGAAGATGCATTCGAAGCCCCCGCATTATCAGCCGTTTTCAGGAAAACTTCATTCATCACGACAGCATCCTCCTGTTCAGAGGAAGCATAAACGCCAATCACCAGCCAAAGCCATATCGCAAGCGGCAAAACGGCAATCCATCGCATCAGTCTTTTGTGCTCAGGTTTCCATGGAATCACGAGCAGCATTCCGAATGCAAACAAAATGGCTGCAATCAAAAGTCTCGTTTCTTTCGGAACGTTATCGAGGAAAAACACGCTCGAAATAATCTTTGCACTATCGTGTTCGACATCCCCCTGCATGGATTGAATATAGGCGAGGTTGCTCTGTGCCTGAGAAAGAGAGGGATCGATTTTTAAAGCGCGTTTATAAGCGAGTACGGCATGACCGAAATCGGCAGCATTGAGAGCCGCATTGCCGGCATCAACCTGAACTTCCGGTGAATCCGGATACAGTTTTGCCAGCGAGTCAAACATCATGTAAGCCTGTTTAAATGCGGCAGTTCTGGCAGATCGCTCCTGAACATTCATCGCATCATGGTATGTCTGCGACGCCTTTTCGAGCATTTGAACACTGCCTGCGTCCTGAGCCTGTGCGACTTCAGGCTGGCCGCAAACAACCAGCGCAAGCAAAAGTGCAAATATCGAAGAAACGAGTTTTGCGTAAACAGGATTCACATTTTTCTTTAGGCATTCCACAAGATTCTTCTTCACAGTCTCAGAAAGTTCTCTTGAGTTGGGGTTATATGCCTCAATTTCCATTTGCTCGCGCACTTCATTAAAAGGTTCTCGCGATGTCTGAGTTTCTGTGAGAAATACATCGAGAGCATTGGAAATCTCTGCGGCTGCATCGCGAGCATTCTTTCCGTTTGTACTGGACAAAGCAGATTTAAGAGCATCACAAGCCTTGCGCTGAGTTTCGACAGTTTTGCGAGATTTTCTCAATCTACGCACACCAATGAGTCCAGCCCAAAGCAAAAATGGCAATGCATAAAGTGCAATGCGAATATAAGCAGCAAATGAATTCCGATGAGATACGTCCAGAGTCTGGGCATTCGAAAGCAGGCTGAGTTCAAGCATGCCAGCCGCTGGATCGACCACTTCCGGCTTTTTCATCTCAGGCATATTTTCAGCTGTCTGAACAGAAGGTTGCAGTTTCTTTGCGGAAATGACATCCGCAGCTCCGATTTTGTCGGCAGCCGAAACACTGAGTGCAATAGGCTGGCTTCGAACCGTTGAATACTGACCTGTTTTGGGATTGAAGAAAGAAAAGGCAATGGGCGGAACTTCGGTAACACGTTCAGAATTAATGCGTACCGGCACAGAAAATCGTCGGATATTGTGTCCCGGTCCACCATCGATGTTTTCACCGACCGGATCTTCATTGGAAACCCCGAATAACTGCTCATTCAATCCGGCGGCATTCAGCGGCGGCAGCATAAGGCCGTCAAGTGCATCCGGCGATGAAATATCAATCGTCAGAACAATCTTTTCACCCATTTGAACGATGGTTCTGTCGGCCTTAACCTCGATTGAGAAATCACTTCCCATGGCATTTGAAAATGCAACCGGCTTATTAGCCTGTGGAAGCTCCATAATTTCACAGGTTCGGGCCTTGTCTTCAGCCATATACCGTTGATAGGTCCGCTCTCCAAAGCCCCAGAAATCCTGTTTCATGCCAGTGACGAGTTCAGCATAAACAGATGAAGCAGGAATGGCAATCACCCCGCTCTTGAGCGGTGTAATGCGAATAGGCACCAGAATACGATTATACTGAATGCCATTCATCATCGCCGTATCCTGCGAATAATCAAATGCAACCTGGCGACTTCCAACATTCAGAATAATACCGTTGCGACGCATCTGATTGCGCATGTTATCAGGTTCCTGAACATCAAAATACTCAGGCATCTGAAGGATAGGAATGTTAAAACTGTGCTCACCCACATCTTTTCTCAAATACCAGACCAAAGTTGCATCGATGGTTTCACCCACCCAATACTTTCTGTCAGGTATTTTGAGTTCGATTTTCATATCATCCGTTTTACCGACTGTTTTGGCAGTAAACGTCATCTTCTGAGTTGTTGCAGACTTCGAACCCTGTGAAATTCGAATTTCCGGAATGATATAAGCGCCTTCATGTTTCGGTGTAATCTGAAAATTGAATGAAAACCGAACCTCTTTTTTCTGCGTCATTCTTCCATTAACAATGGAAGTAAACGAAGAAAACTGAGGAGAAACACCGAGCAGCTGAATATCTGCATCGGCTTCATTATTGGCATTCAGAATTTCAAATTCATCGACTTCAGGCTGAGGAGCTTCATCAAAATCAGAGGCCGTCAACGAGAGTACAAAAGGCAGTCCGGCATATATTTCATTCGTCTGTGGATTGACCTGAACGGACTGAGCCTCAGCAATTTCAGGCATCATCGCGACAGGAACCATCGTCCCCATCGCAATCCCGAAAGCACAACATAACGATATGATATGATTTTTTTTCATGAGTATTCTTATCATTAAAAAACGGCGAAAGGAATCTTTTGAAGACACCCAAAGATTCCTTACAAATTATTTAGAATTACCAGTCTTTTTCAACAATTGGCATTCCTGCAGCATTTTTTTCATCCTTATTCTTTCGACGTTCCTTGTCACGGCTTCGAATTTCCTGGATTTTCTTTTCAGCCTGTTCCTTGGACATCTTTTGTTGCTGTTGTTGCTGTTGTTAAGTCGGATCGTAGCCATGTCGTTCTGTGGGCC
>JAZRWV010000489.1:0-9189 GCA_045599925.1 Myxococcota bacterium | reverse complement strand
AATCTTGTTAAAAAAGGTACTCTTTCAATGAAGATTGCGGCAGAAGAAGCTGAAATGAGTGTCAATGAATTTCAAGCCCTCTTTACAAAATCATGAATGATAATGCATTGAACAAAGCTGCCGACGTGCTTCGTGAAATGAGCGGTGATGCACGACTTCGCGAAGCCGCTCGACTTCGCGAAAAACGCCTCCATGACGAAGCATCCGGGCTTGTGGTTGGACATAAAGGAAAAATATGAAAACGCGATTTGTAAGTTATATAACACTACTTTCGATCTTATGTGTTTGGGGCTGTAATAAACAGCCTTCAATCAAGGTTGATACAACGAAAGCGGAGGCATTGTCGGCAGCGGCGTCGAGTGAGGTTGCTAATAATGATGAAGTCGAAGCGGCGCCGAGTGATGTCGTGAAAGCTGTTGTGGATGTCGAAATGTCTAAAGAATTTATTGAAAAAATGCGCTTAGCATATCAGGATTATGAAAATATCGAGGATATCGCCAAACAAACGATTCATCTTAGCGATGACGGTATTGCGCCCGAAGATTATAAATCGCCAACAGAAATCGCTGACGGAATTTTTGCCAGGATACGCGAGCTTGACGCTAAAGTTCCCGAGCTCATCCGAAATGGGCTTGACGTGAATATTCGAGATAAAAAAGGCAACACACTTTTATTTTATACCTATTCCGACGAATCCGTTAGTGCGTTGATAAAAGCGGGGTGTGATGTTAATGCAAAAAATAAATATGGTGAAACTGCTATATTTTACGGAAAAGGCGAGTTTAATCACAATTATAAAATGCTGGTGGAAGCTGGCCTCGATATTAATCCTAAAAATATGCATGATAATGTGCTTGAGGAGCGGGCTTTCTATCCAAGTTATGTCGATGGAATTTATGAAGAATGGTATGATTTATTTAATTATGATACATTGGAACTTCTCATTGAGGCTGGAGCTGATATCAATGCTAAGGGGAGTAATGGCGAAACATTATTAACTGTATATCGGGACTATACCAATGAATATTATGATGGTTTTGAAGATTATGATTCTTTTGGAAGGAAAATCGCCGAATTTTGTATTGAACACGGTGCAAACGTGAATGTCGCCGACTGTGATGGCATGACGCCGCTCATGTTATTTGATCGCTCGGTGAATTGTCACTCGGATATTATTAAAGAACTCATCAAAGCTGGCGCCGACGTCAATGCAAAAAGTAAAGCTGGCAAAACGCCGTTGATGTATCCGAAAGATGCTGATTCCGTTCGTGCGCTGATCGCAGCCGGCGCGGATGTCAATGCAAAAGACAACGAAGGAAAATCCGTTCTTTCATACTATCAGAATGAAGACGAAATCATTCAATTGCTGAAAGAAGCTGGCGCAAAAGAATAGGAATCGCCTTGAGACGTGCTACGGCACGTCTACTGCTCGTTGACGCTTTTATGAACTACGGTAACTTTGCGGGTGTGCAGTTCCGCCTTGTCACTTCGTGACGTTCCTCCTCTTCATGATGGCGAGGAGGAATTTAAGGTAACATTTCATTTGCTCACCGGACTCTGCGGTTTTTGCCATTCCCAGGATGGCGAAAACTGCAGAGCCCCCCACCAAAGGCCTGAGGCCTTTGGAATCCGCAATTTTTAAGATGCGGTATGCATTTTGTCGTGCCAGGCTATTAGCCTCGCCAGGGCCACTTTCCCGGCTCTCATCAGATTCTGCCTTAAAATTAAGTTATATTCAGACCTTCCCTAAGGCAGAAAATGATAAAAGTCGGGAGTTCTGCGGTAACCTCTATACACAAATAAAGGAAATCCTGATGAAATCTCATTTTATTCCATCTTCGATGCTCATCTCAATACTTCTGTTGGCCGGCTGTGGTTCGGATACTCTTAATGATTTGGAATGCAACAAAGACGATGATGGCGATCTCACGCTCAACTGCGACGATGCCTGCCCCAACAATCCAAATATTTCATCAGCAGAAGAAAAAGCCGACAACAACTTTAGCTGTGATGACATCACTGACCTTTGCCAAAATGGAATAAAAGATGATGGCGAAGATGACGTTGACTGCGGCGGCAAATGCAAAAAATGTAAATCCAACTGCGGAAACGGCTCTTGCGATGACGGCGAAACACCAGAAAATTGCGCTATAGACTGTAGTTCAGAAGTCAACAAATGCGGAAACGGCTCTTGCGATGACGGTGAAAACGTCACAAGCTGCCCAACCGACTGTACATGCGGGAACAGGATATGTGATCCCGGTGAATCATACGTTTCATGCAGTGACGATTGTACATGCGGAAACGGAATTTGTGACAAAAGCGAAACAGCGGTCTCGTGCTCGACAGACTGCCATTATTGCGTCTTAAACGACTGCTCTAAAAAAATGGCATTCATCTATGTCGACGATTACTACGCGCCTCAAACATCTGAATCTATTGACAATTTTGGATTAACTCAATTTGTTCTTACGGGAACCGGCTATGGTTATTGGAAAGACAGAGATCCTGCGCCCTTTAAAAAACGCATAGCATCGTATGTCAAAACACTCGATACCATTAAAAAATCGACGCGCGGCGATATCAAACGAGTATGGATTGCCACACCTCAGTCCAAAGCAACGCATGACCTGGATTGTTCTAATTATCCAGACCAAATTTCCGAATATATTCAATATGTCAACGACCTTAGAGAAGCTATTGGCGCTGAAGACTGGAACACATATGTAAACGGCATTTATATCTATGATGAAGCAGTCTACGGGTGGAACGGTTGTTTCCAAACCAATAGAAACTCTTATGATGAGTTCATCAAACACCCACAGGTTAAAACATTTAAGGCCATCTCGGATCATGTGAGAAAACCTTATACAAAAAACGGAAAAACATGGAATGCCAAACAAATGCTCTGGGCTCCTTATTATGGTGCACGTACCGTTGAACCGCCTGATGGACATTACTCAAACGAGGGCACAAGCAAACATATTGAAGATATTGGCTTCATGGCTAACCGTACCGATATTTTTGACATCATTCTTCTCCAGCCGATGTATTATTTCAGAGGCTCCATTCATAACAACTGGTACCTCGCCAATTTACCAGCAATTCGCAATATGATGCAGCAGCAGACGGTGACTTTTCGCGAATACAATGGCCAATTTACCGCTGCTTTAGGCCCAAAAACTTCGAAAACAAAAATCGGCGTCCAAATGGAAATTGACAGATCATATTTCAACGGCGGTCTGACATCTGTCAACCCACAATACGAAACGGCTATTTGCGAAGAGGCTTCCTCATTCCAAAAGCGTTATCATGAATACGAAGACTATATCAGCAATAAAATTGACCCCATTTCAAACTACAATATGAACGATTATTACGTGAGCTATTACCTGGAAGCTGAGTTTAAAAATGAACCTTCAACGTGTTATCTCAGCGCCCAAACCTTAGAATGCACAAATAATAAATGCGATAATCACGCAAAAGACCTTCGTGAAATCGTCCGAAAATTCCAGGGTGTTACGCCTTTTTAATTTTTTATTTCACTTTTCCCGGTTCAGCCATCCTTCAGTCATCATCCATTTTAAGACAGAATCTGATGAGAGCCGGGAGGCGGGATGGCAGGCGTCCAGTAGACGGCTGCCGTCGCAGAGCCAGGTGAACAAAGGCATGATATAAAAAACGGCGCCCAATTGGCGCCGCTGCAAAAGAGTTTAATTGATAGAATTACGGGCGGCACCAACAATTGGAACCATCACACTTAAACTCCCCACTAGGACATGGTAAAGAAACAGGGGCTTCTTCAGAGCATTGCCCCACACAATAATAACGTTTGTTTTCATCTTCTTGAGCTTGTTTTTTTATTATTAAAAAATAAAATGTTATTTTTTCATTTTCACCTTCGTAATTATATTCACACTTATTATTATAGAAATCAACTTCATTCGACTGTCGTTTCTTTAATTCATTACATCCAACCTCTAACCTAGATAAAAATCCCTTATATTCATTAACATTTCTATCATTATTAATATCAATAAATTCATATAAATAAGATTTATTATCATCAGACACCGTATCAAAGCAAAATATATTACGACCATAAAATTCCAAAAAGCCATCAGAACACTTATCTTCTATATTATCAATAGAGCTCTTCTCTTTAAGATTAATTATTTTCTTAACCTGACCATTATAACAAGATCTAATATTATATTTATCCTCTGAAGTACAGAAGTTATTTTCAGCATTTTTTACCAACCCGCCATCTTTGCACATAAAGATATCCGTATCGTTTGCGCAACCGTATGAATCATCAAATTTTTTTAAGACGTACGGAGTGTTAGTGTTGCCAGGAATTATTTGACATGAATAAGCCTTATTATTAATGCAACCATATGTGCCTTTTTTTGATAATCTTACGCCATTAATCTCTGAAGAAAGCATCTCATCATTTACAGAAAGCTTTCCATCGCTATTACACTTCACTTCACTCACATCATGGCATTCGCCATTCAAACAGATCTGATTTTGGGAACAATTAGAACAATTATTTTCTATTTCCACACAACCACTGTCTGAATCTTCATAGCCATCAACACATTTACAAATAGACGTACCATCATCTGCAATAAAGCAATTTCCATGCTCACCACATTCCCTATTACATTCATTTTCTGTTATCTCACACTTTCCTGTTTCAGCATTACAACCATTTGAGCATTGTTCTGACTCCCCCCACGCGCCATTCTTACATGTATGAACACTATTATCATCAACGCATTCACTAGTTTCATTTTTGCAAAGCCCACACCCATGCTTACCATCACCATCAACAGCACAAGAACCATTACTACATTCATTGATGTTAAACATCCCACTAATGCATGTCTTCAATACACCATACCCCTTCTCGTCGTTTTCACAAGTAATAGTTCCATCTTTGCACGCTCCGCACGTTCCTGACGCATTACAAGATACATTATCTGGGCAGACTTTATAATTACCATTCTCACAATACCTGGCTACCCCCTCTATCACTTTGCAGGAGTCCCCATTACATGTTTGTTCACTATCTTCACATTCCCCGCCACTATAGCGTTCTACAAACTTACCATTCTCATTACATCGAAGATGATGATATTCAGTGCCGTCATAATAGCAAATATCCTCATTTTCAGGCTTACATTCCGTGCATCTATCGACTTGACATGCATATTGACAGTCGATTTTATTATTTTCGTCATATTTTCCATTAATGCACATATATAAGCTATTCTCCATACATTTTTTTGCACCATCTACACACTCACCACAATAAGGAGTCGAATTATCATCATAATAACATTTATTTTCGCCACTGCATTTTTCAGAATCTTTACTTGATTCTTTCGACCAAGATAGATAGCCATTATCATTTTTAATACATTTTGAAATAAAATAGCCGTCATCACTATTATCGCACCTTAAGGCACCTTCTTCACAATAATTAACCACACTTACGGCGCCAGTATCCACATCACAGCCAGAATTTGCAAATATTCCAAGGATGCAGAGCATAAAATAGAATTTAGTTTTTTTCAACATAGCAACTCTCCCCAATATATCCGTAGTCTGTTAATAATGATTTCCAAAAGCTTATGCAGTACAGGTCAGCCATTAAATTCTGGCGCCAGTTACTCTTAATATCAGAATGTCAGGCGCATTTCTGCGCCAGCCAATCCCACGTGAAAAGACAGATCTGCGCCGTCCGGCGCTGCATTGTTACTTTCCAGATGAGTATATTGATAACCGCCGATGCCTGCCGTGATGGCACCGGCAACGGCGAGTCCCAGCCCGACGCCCAATGTCGTCCAACCGGCAAGATATCCGCCGCGAATCTTAAGAGACTCGCCCCTTACCACAGATTTATCATTGCTTTTTTCCTGAGTTGCGACGAGAGCACCACCGACGCTGGTCAGCACGATACCGGCGATTCCTACGCCAATTCCCGTCCACATCGTGGCTTTATAGCGATCGATCGCTATTTGATCTGTATAGGAACTCTGCACATCCTGAATTTTATATTTTTCCAGTTCAGCATTCAGTTTTTCGACTGATTCTTTGGTGCGATCGGGGTTTTCGGCTTCATATCTTGCATACCAGATCAGCCTCGATATTCCCGGTTCTGTGGCCATACCCGATGTTGCTTCACTCGCTTTTTGGAAATAGACTTTCGCGCGATCTGCATCTCCATTTCCCTGAAGTGCTAATCCTGTATAATACAGAAGTGCAGGAGATTCCTGACAAATGGCGAATAACGGCTTGGAAGTCTCGATGGCTTCAGAATATTTTTTTGAATCAACCTGTTCTTTTAATATCGTCAGCTGCGATGTCCACTTTGAGTTATTATTTAAATCATTGCAATCCGCATAACCAGTGGCGGGCATCAGAGTAACCGCGTACCCCCCCCCCATGTAAAAATTACCAATAAATTCAATGCGTTACGCAGTTTGTTTAATTTTACCACCGACTTATCCACAAGCTGACTCATTCTATAACTCCTGAAATTTTGGGTATTATTGAATAATAATCTGGTTGTTTGCAATTTCTCCCCAAATAGACGCTTTTTTTACCATAGCAAAATTACTTTTTTCAGTGCAATGATTATTTTTCAGTTGCGGTTACGTAACGTAACTATTCAGCCGGGGCTTTGCCCCGGGGACTCAGTTCGCAATATGAAATGAGGCAAATTATTGTTTGCGCGTATGCAATAGCGCAGCACTGGAGGGCGTATCGGCATTGCCGATAGCCCGAAAAGCGAGCCGTATTGCGTCCGAAGGGAGCAATAGGCGAGGCGCCAACAAAAAAAAAGTATTGTATTTTATGGTCATATTGCGGATCATTCATCAGCTTTCCATGAATGAAATGTGGATTTTGCGAAATCATAAGGATATTATTTCATGAAACGATTTATCTGTTATATTTTATTCACAATAGCTGCAATGACAAGCTGTCAGTCCAGGCAAACAAAAACAGAGCCAAATGCTGATATTCCGACAGATATTGCGTCCAACCATCCTCAGGACAATCGCAATGCGCCGAGTCTGTCACCCTGTGATTTGTGGACAGATCAGCCATGTCCCGATGAATGCAAAGATGGGTGTTATATCAGCAATTCACTTGCCGAACAGAAAATTGCCGAGGGCGTCGACGTCAATGCCCAAAACGCCGAGGGCAAAACGCCGATTATGTTTGCAAAGGATGCACAGACAATCAAAACGCTGATTGCGGGCGGCGCGGATATCAATGCAAAAGACAAGGATGGCAATACGGCTTTACTGAATGCCAGAGATGTTGAACTTGTCAAAGCGCTGATTGCAGACAATGCGGATATCAATGCAAAAGACAAGGATGGCGATACGTCTTTATTAAATGCCGAAGATGTTGATCTTGTCAAAACGTTGATTGCGGACAAAGCGGACGTCAATTCACGTGATGAACAAGGCAAAACGCCGTTAATTTTGGCATCATCAGAATCAGGAGATGACGAAACGATTAAAGCATTGATAGCGGCCGGAGCGGATGTCAATGCAAAAGATGATGACGGAAGAACGCCGTTGAGTTATGCAGCGTCTGTGGAGGAGAACCTGGAATCAGTCAAAGCTCTGATAGCAGCTGGTGCGAACGTTAATCACAAAGATAAGCGTGATAAAACGCCGTTGATGTATGCGACAGATTCAGAGGTCGCCAAAGCCCTGATTGCAGCCGGTGCTGATGTCAATGCAAAAGATAAATTTGGTGATACAGCATTGCTGTATGCTGAAGAGTCTGAGGTCGTCAAAGCCCTGATAGAAGCTGGTGCTGACGTCAATGTGAAAGACAAATTCAGTGGTACGGCACTCATCTATGCATCGGATGCTGATATCGTCAAAATGTTGATAGATGCTGGTGCTGATGTCAATGCAAAAGATAATCGCGGCATTACAGCGCTGATGAAAGCAGAAGAGCCTGAGAGTGTCAAAGCATTGATAGCTGCTGGTGCTGATATCAATGCAAAAGATAAAATCGGTAGAACGGTTCTGTGGTATGCATTGGCGGATCGGGAAAATGGAGAATCTATTAATGCATTGATAGAAGCTGGTGTAGAAGTGAATGCTGATGATATCAAGCGAGCCAGGAAAAATCATATCAGTTCAAAGATCATTAAGCTTTTAAATACAAAACTTGCTGAACCTTTGGACACAGCGAAAGCGGATGTCGCGCCTGAACCTGCTGAAATTGCAAAAGCTGATGTCGCGCCTGAACCTTTGGACACAGCTGAAGCTGAGGTCGCGCCTAAACCTGCAGAAATTGCAAAAGCTGAGGTCGCGCCTGAACCTGCAGATGGTGTAAAAGCAGAAAACATTCCTGACGCGATGACTTGTGACAAATGGCCAAAAAATGCTCTGTTTCAACAAAATCATGAATTTATTTATCACATTGAAACAGAAGAATATTCATGGAACAACCAGGAAAACGTTGACAGCATCTCATTTGATGTCATTTGTAGAGTCACTCAAGTCACATCGACTGATGAAGCATGTACTTCTGTTGTTTCATGTATGAATGATATATTTGATAGGGAATTATATTCAACTATTAGTGATAATATTGAATCTTATATCAATTCATCGAGTATTGAAGGCAAATGGGGAATCAATGAAAAAGGCATTTTCCATGGTTCTGTGAGGCAGGATTCGACTCTTCTATTTGATATGAATCATCATGTGATCGACCTCAAACCCAAAAGAAAATTAGAAACCGATTGCGAGTTTGAAGATATCGATGATGATCATTGTAATGATAATGAGACGCTTGAGTACAGCGAGCGTGGCTGGTGTATGAGCAGTAGCTCACGATTTGGAGATGATTCTGGAGAAGATACCTATTGTATCGATTTGAAACGCGGATTTACCTATTCATTGCATGAGCAATCCGATGCCAGATTTGAAAGAATAGAAGTTGAGCTTCAATAAACGCGCGGCCGTATGCACGCAGCCGCTTTGCGGCGAGCACATAGGGCGCGCATCGAGCCGTATTGGGCCGAAGGCGCAATAGGCGAACCATGAAGCCGCGTAGCTTCAATAAACGCGCGACCGTATGCACGCAGCCGCTTTGCGGCGAGCACATAGGGCGCGCATCGAGCCGTATTGGGCCGAAGGCGCAATA
>JAZRWV010000488.1:0-5535 GCA_045599925.1 Myxococcota bacterium | reverse complement strand
CGCCATAATTGTCTTCATAAATAAAATCATTGAAGAATTCTCGCCTGTTAAACCGATATAAATAACGGTCGTTTTCGAGAATTTTGTCAAGTCCGCTAATGATTTCGATACCATCTCCACTGACGTCAACATTCTCATTATCATAAGGAACTGTGTCGTAGTCGACATTGGGAACGAATTCGTTGCCGTCTGCGCCGGCATAGATATCAGTAAAACCGAGATTCCATTTGAAGAATTTGTAATTGAGCTTAAAGTTAATGTTGTACCAGGCTTTGTCTGAGTTGGATTTGATGTTATCAGCGCGAAAATCCGTTGCACCATGGTTTGCGGAAATATTAGAACCAGCCTGAGCCATAGCATAGTTTGAATAAACGTAATCGCCGATGAGTCCTGGACCATTGGTATAGTTGCCGGCAACATGTCCGAGAATCCCCAGTCCTTTTTCTGTTGTATGTGCGGCAATTGCAGAGGCTTTAAATGTGAGATTGTTTTGCATGGCGATTCTGTATTCGCCATATTTATCGATATCTGATGGGTCTTTTGTAAAGATATTGACCACCCCCTGGAAAGCACCGGAACCATACAGAGCAGAACCAGGTCCGAGAACGACTTCGATACGTTTGATGAGTTCAACGGGGTATGTTTCGTCGAGCCAGATACCGGAGTCTCTGACGTCGTTCATAGGAACGCCGTTTTGCAGCCAGAGAATTCGGGAATTGTTGTCCTCAGTACCAACGAGCCCACGAATCATGACAGATTGAAACTGCGATTTGGTTGTAATGGTTTGAACGCCAGGAACATGGCGCAGAATTTCAGCGAGTGTTCGCCAACCATGCGCTGAAATATCCTTATCGGTGATGACGTGAATCGTTGATGGTGCTTCGCTGATGAGCTGTCTTTTTTTAGCAGCCGAGAAAACGACATCGCCGGTATTGAGTTCCCAGCTGGCTTCGTGACGCCAGTCTTCGACGAGTTTTTTCGAGCCATCTTTGGTGTATGAATCGACGGGATGACCAGGTTCAAGTCCGGGAGGAATGAGATCGGGGCCGATTTGCGCAAAGGCTGAGGTCGAAACCAGCATGGTCAAAAGAATCGATGTTGTTAAAAGAAAGTGTCTGGTATTCTTCATATCACACTCTTTTGGGTGATGTTCTGAGGGAAAAGAGAAAATATGACGTTATGAAAGAATGGTTATTGATTATAGAATTCGAGGCAGAAACTGTCTTTAAGATAAGCTTGTAAATCTTTTGCAAGTTTATCTTGTGTTTTTACACAAAGAATATTGTCGTCAGTATCGTTGTAAGGGTAGATACGTTTGATTAAGTTTTGTTTCAAAAGCTCATTGACGTCTATTTTTTTGTCATCTGAAAATTCAAAGTGGCAAGCATTATCATTTGTGTCAGTTCTTTCAAAGAAAAGAGCGAGCATGTCTCGAAGGCGGAGGATCTTGTTGTTTTTGTCAAAGAAATTTTTATCTTTGAACATATCTAAATTGGTTTCATTGAGGAAAAAATTAAAGTTATCGCCGCCACCGCTCATATAGTTGGTGATAACGACTTTAATATTGCGCTCTGGTTTATCAGTGTTTACGTTTTTTTCAAAGTTCTTGTTATCATATTCTATAGTTTGTTTATTGATTATGGCTTCGTAAACACCATTTCCTTTTTGTGTATATTTTCCAATCAAACAAACGCCATCTTGTTTAATATTCATAATGCATTCATTGAGTGCATTAACATTTTCGTCTCCGCAGTTATTATTGCCTTTGTCGCTATCTTTGGGGGCAATGCAATCGATGACATTCATCTTGTCCTGACTTAGATAATAGATGCTATCATATTTTTGTTCATCATTGACGTTAAAAATCTCATCGATAATCTTCATTTCACCATTTTGATTAATTTTTTTCATAAATGTTGTATTTTTGAGGAGATTGATTTCTCCTTTAGATAAAATGCTTTCATTATTCTTGCAGTTGACGCACCCATCTGATTTATTATTGTCTAAATGGTAAGAAAACTGGATGCCGGCAATGGCTGGAAAGGCACCGCTAACGGTTGTGTTGATACCGAACTCAAGCAGTCTGGCAATTTCAAATGTCGAAAGTCGAACCATCTTGGCATAGTTATCGTAGTCTCTCGGGAACAGGCTGAGCAATTCTCCTTTGCTGATCTCTTTAATGGCGTCGGATTGCATAACAGTACCTGCATTAAAAATGAGAATATCCGGTGCATCGAAAGAATATTTATAATGACAGCGACTATCCGGTTCTTTTTTATCACAGAGTACTGATTCTTTTTGCAGATGCTTTAAAATGGCATCAGTAAATAAGTTTGAGACAATTGTACTGATGCTTCTTCTCGTTCCCTTTTCTTCTGGTTCAATTGTATAGTTATTGAATGAGCAAATGGCCGAGTTGTATCCGTCATTGGTTTTGTACCAGGTTTTGGCATTGAAGAAACATTGCCACAGCTTTTGCAGATCTGCCAAATCCGTCGTTTTGAGGAACTTGTTATTATCGGATGATTCATTCTGATTATCTGGAAGCAAATCATTTTGGCATTCGTCGAAAGAAATTGTGTCTCTCGCTGTAATGTCATTTTCTTCAAGGAGGTCTTTGTAAAAATTATGGCAGGTTTCAGGGAGTGCATCCATTCCTTTGATGAAATCCGTGCAATTCTTAATGGTATTTGTATCATCCTGGGCACTATCTTCTTTGTCGTCTGAAAATGTGATGATTGGACTCAGTTCAAAGTTTTGAAGTTCAGGACGATAGCCATGATAAAGTGGATGGAGATCGCCTGCTTTTGTTTTCGTGATGATAAAACTTGCTTTTGCTGTATATTTATCAGATGGGATTTCAGTAATCCAGAGAGCGGTCTCTGAATCACTTTCTTCAGATTCTAATTCAATATTGTCGATTGCATAAGGCAAGATACCATACTGAATGGGAGTGAGTGCGTTAAAACGAACATCTTTAGATGTTTCTTCATCTACTTTTTGTGAAAGCGTCGTCTTTTTAATTGCCTCTGAAAGCGATGATACATTTGAATCATTTGAATCATTTGGATCTGTCATGTTTCCTGAATTGACATCCAAAAGTTTTTCCTGTGTCACTTTGGCAAGAAGGGGACTATCATTGCTGGGACCAAATAGAAACAGAATGCTATTGAGTATTTCCTGATGCATATTTTTCTTGATTTCTTTAACTGTACGGGAAATTTCATCATCTGTTTTGCAAGATTTTTTATGATCTTCGCAATATTGGTCTACCATATTACGGGTAACAATGAGTTTGTCTGTGCATGTAAATGAATTCTTTTTGTTAATTTCAATATTCAAAGGAGCGACTGTTGAAAATAGGGTTGCAAAGATCTCTTCTGCACTATTTTGCATATTTGTAATATGAGGCAAGAGAATGAACGCTCTTGCGTTTTTGTTATAAGCTTCTTCGAGTGCATTAATGGTCTGGCAATAATCTGTCACATTGAGTGTACCAAAAACACCGCGAGAAATCGTCGTTGCGGCATCCGTATCGAGTAAACCCACGATTGCAACGCTCAATTCTTTTTTGGTTTTGTCGATTGAGCCATCGTCTTTAACTGCTGGGACTTTGTAAATGAAGTATGGCGAAATTCGCTCAAGGTTATTTGGCACGTTGTAGAGATTGGAAATGGTAAATGAAAAGTCAGCGACATTCAGAACGTCTTGCAGATATTTCAGCCCATTATCAAAGTTATGATTTCCGAAGGTATCGACATTAAATCCAAGCTTATTGAGCACCTGAATTGTCGGCATGTCATTAAATTCACGTGAGATAGGTGTAGAAACGCCAAAATTATCACCACTTCCTATTTTCAGGACAGGAGTATTTTGGGCTGATTTATAGTGAATATTCCATACGGCATCCAAACCTTCTGAGCCACTGGTGTTTACTGTGCAAGTATATGAAAAATTAGGACTACCTTCTGGGGCTTGAGGAATTGCGGGTGATGGCGTTTTATTATTGTCATCAGAGTTGTCTTCGGAAGAGTCACCTTTGCCTGGGTTTTCGTTTTCGCCTGCGTTTTCTCCATCGTCAGAGTTTTCATCGTTGCCTGTGTTTTCTCCATTGTCTGGGGCTTGGGATTCGGTTGAATTAACCAAACAATTCAAAAACAATTCGCTGTTTGTTTTATATCCATAAGGATAGATTTTGAGATTATCAGCCGGTGATTCTGCGTTTAACGTTTTTGTATCCAGATATGCATCGATGCATGAATGATTGGTATCACCGAGGTTGTACTTGCAAGATTCATTACCCCTAACGAATGTAAAATTTATCTCTTCTTTTGTTGGAAGGATATTTCCAGCCCATTCGGACAGCAAATATATATCCAGCCGATACGAGTCAGCATCTGCCAAATCATGGACATCTGTTCTCTCTTCGATTTCAATTGGAGCGTCGCAGGCACACATTAAAATGGATGCACTGAGTAAGACTTTCATAATTTCTTTTCTTTCTGGACAACGAAAAAACTTTAGCGACATGATGAAAGCTCCAGACGACAAAGTAACGTTTGAAATGAAAGATGAGCCTATGGCGAGGAAGGCTTTAAATTAACAAAAAGGGGCGTCTGAAAACGCCCCAATTATGTGTTCAATATCAGTTGCGATGATAGAATCCAGCTGATTTGAAGAAGAAGTGCACGAGATAGAAAAGAATCAGTTATTGTTGAATGAGGGCTAGTATCTGCTGTGCAATTGCTTCGAGTTGTTGATTTTTCTCGTTATTGCTCTGAATCAGCATATTGATTTGTTCTGTTTTTTCGGCATCAGCTGCGACGAATGCTTCGAGCTGTTCGTTTTTAGCAGCATCATTTTGAGCAATTTCATCGAATTGGGCGCCCATCTGAGCCGTTTCATTTTTGAGTGTTTCTGCGATAGATTCCGCATTCTGGCAGCGGGATGTGAGAGCCTCACACTGGCTTTGCAGCATGGTGATGCGGTTATCACGGGCTGTAATTTCGGATTTAAGAGCGGCAATTTCATTATTAAGAACAGTGATTTCGTCATTGAGACGGGAAATCTCAGCATTTGGAATTGCGCTTTGGCTGACAGCCGTAAAGGAGGCAGAAACCGTGCGAGAGATAGTGGGTTTGGATTCCGATGAAATTCTTGAACCGGAAAGGCCCGTAGGTTGTGGGAAAGATGGTTTTGCAAAAGCTCCGGTTGCTGGTTTTGGAATGTTTCCTGATGGCGTTTTGGGCTGCACTGCAGAAGGAGTGGAAGCAGTGCCAGAGGCGAGGGATGGTTTAGCTGTGAGCAAAGGTTTCGGAGCTGTTGGCAGTTTTCCAATGGGGGATTTGGGCGGGAGGCCGGCTGATTTTCCTGGAATGCTCGGAACTACCGGTTTGGGAATTGGTGCAGGCGCAGGGACTGGTGCAGGTTCTGGTTCTGGTTCTGGTTCTGGAACAACTTCCAAAGGCTGTTCATCCAAAAGTAGTGCTTCTGAAGGATCTTCGAGGGTATTGGCATCAATATCTTCAAAAAGAC
>JAZRWV010000487.1:0-1526 GCA_045599925.1 Myxococcota bacterium | reverse complement strand
CGAACTGGTTTCGAAGCTCATCGGTGTTTTCGTGTGAAGCGTAGCGTTGTGCAATATCTGTCAGCGCAATGAACTGCATTGATCAAGTCTCCATGCATTCCCCATACAAGTCATCATAATGCGGACTTCGTCCGGTATGATAATCGCAGCCTGATTTCCCGAAAAAGTCACATTTTCCGGTTGAATATCGGATGCAGCAATTGCTCTGAGGATTGCTCGTTGCTTTTGTGAGGATAAATCGGGCGTTTTTTTTGCGTATTGTTGCAGGGCAAGCGTGAATTGATAGGATTGGATGAGGGAAATGAGATGACGTTTATGGGCAAACTCGTCATTGGATGAAAACTCATTGCGATCGACTTTCCACTGTCCATTTTTGTCTAGTGCCAGGGAAAGACTTCCGCATGGGTCGTCATCGATTTGAGCGCGAATACTGAATGATTCAGAGTCGTCATAAAGAGCTTCTGCATATTCGACGAATATTTCATAATTATCGTTAAAATATGCAGTAAACTGGTCTTTATCGAGCTGTGATGTGATGTTTAATGCCATCATGGAATAGAGTTTGTCTGTATTTCTATTTTGAACTGCGGCACGAAACTCCTCGATTTGAGTGCGAAGTTCTTTATTGATGGCACTTTTGGGGGATACAGAAGTTGCACATCCCCCAAGAATTGTGATGAGTGCAAAGATGAGTACAAAGACGCAGGTTCTTTTATTCATGTTGAAGCCGGGACTGATTATGGGATGGCAATTTCATTGATATAATCGTTGAAAAAGCTTTCAAAATCAGCTTCGCTTTCTGTACCTCTGGCCTTGTTAAGGCGTCTCATGCGAGTGGCGGCTGATTCGCCCTTGATCGTGATATTTTCAAGGGATGTGATGATGTGCATATATTTAACGCGTTCGACATAGTCGAAATGATCATCGTATTGTTTTCGGAGTTCAGTGGTATCGAAAGTATATTCGAGTTCAACGGGATTTGCATTGACGATGAGCTGAATGATTTCCATCTGGCGTTTAGGTGGTAATTTTGTAGCAGCTTTAAGCATTGCAGAGGATGCTTTTGTAATTCTTTTTTCGATATCCGGACTTCCACCGAGCTGGCAACCGAGAAAACGATCGCGAGCGGAACAGCTTAAACTGACTTCAAATGAAGTTTGTGAGGGCACAGTTAGTGTGTCGAAAGATGTGATGACTTTGTTGTTCTTTTTGTTTTTTTTAGCGTAGGCAATGAGCCTGTTTTTCATTTCCAGAGGAAGTCTGATCTCTGTGACACTGGCGGCTTTTTGAGTGACGATTGTTTCGACGAGGTTCCACATGTTGGCTTCATCGAGGATGAGATCGCCATCGTGTTTGATGGCGGCACTACCGTATCTGGCTTTTCTCTGAGCTGGTGTCAGGCGTTTGATATTTCGGAGTTCTTCAAGTCTTTCCTGGGGGTTGAGGGTATCCGTTCCGAGTTTTGAATTGTCTCTGAGTGCTACAAGTTCGGTTTGTTTTTGTTTTTCGATGAATCGAATTTTATC
>JAZRWV010000486.1:0-5255 GCA_045599925.1 Myxococcota bacterium | reverse complement strand
CATCGACGCATGCCTGTGTGGATGCAAGCAACAACAATCAGTACTGTGGATGTTCAGAAGACAATGCCGGGACGAATTGTCTCAGCAGTGGTCAGATTTGTTCTTCCAGTATTTGTGCAACAACTTGCGCGACAGGTACAGAACTCTGCAAAGGTACATGTATTGATAAATCCGCCACTCATGTCAGTTCCTGCACATCGGATTCGATAACCTGTGAAAGCAATTATGCAGATGTTGATAGAAAAGTTTCCAATGGTTGCGAAGTCAATCTGAAGACAGACAACAACAACTGTGGTAGCAAAGGCAACGTTTGCTCAAACGGCAGAACCTGTATGGATGGTGTTTGTGACTGTTCAGAAGGTTTAACGTATTGCAAAACCAGCACATCGACTTATGCCTGTGTGGATTCGAGCAACAGCAATCAGCATTGCAATTGTTCTGAAAACAGCACGGGTGAGAACTGTACATCACGCGGCATGATTTGTTCGATGTCGACGTGCTCAATGAACTGTGCAAACGGAATGAAACCCTGCAAGGGCATTTGTCTCGATATCTCTTTAAATCATGTCGAATATTGTGATGACTCAACAATAAAATGCGAGAATGGTTATGCCGATGTCGATGGCAAACCAGCCAATGGTTGCGAAGTCAATCTGAATACAGACAGCAATAACTGCGGTAGCAACGGTCATATTTGTTCAAATGGTCAGACCTGTGTCAATGGCGATTGTTCCTGTCCGGAAGGGTTAACGTATTGCAAAACCAGCACATCGACTTATGCCTGCGTGGATGCAAACAACAGCAATCAGTATTGTGGGTGCACAGAAGGCGAAGTCGGTAAAAACTGTACGCAGATAGGTAAATATTGCTCTTCAGGCAGTTGTGAATTGAGTTGTGCCGAAGGAACAGACCTCTGTAAAGGCATTTGTCTCGATATGAGAGCAAATCATGTCAGATCCTGCACATCCAGTTCGATCACCTGCGAAAGTGGTTATGCCGATGTGGACGGCAAGGTCTCCAATGGCTGCGAAGTCAATCTGAAGACGGATAACAACAACTGCGGTGCAAAAGGTACTGTTTGTACCAATGGTCAGTCTTGTGTGAACGGCATTTGTTCCTGTCCGACAGGGTTGACATATTGCAAGACCGGAACTTCGACCTATGCCTGTATCGACGCGAGCAGCAGTAATCAGTATTGCGGATGTACAGAACGCGAAGTCGGTAAAAACTGCATCAACATGGGGCAGGTTTGTGACAGGTCTGTCTGTGCGACGACATGCTCTTCGGGCATGACGCTTTGCAAAAATGTATGTATCGACAAATCGATAACACATGTCAGTGGCTGTACATCGACGACCATCAATTGTGTAGATGGTTATGCCGATGTCGATGGCAATGCTGCCAATGGCTGTGAAGTCAATCTGAAGACGGATAATAATAACTGCGGCACAGCAGGCAATGTTTGTACGGATAACAGAACATGTTATGGCGGAAATTGCATTTGCTCGTCTGGATTGACTTACTGCAAGACTGGAGCATCGACTTATGCCTGTGTGGATTCGAGCAACAGCAATCAGTATTGCGGTTGTACAACCAGCAGCATGGGGACAAATTGTACTTTGAGCGGTCAGTATTGTTCTGCGTCGCGTTGTTCGACCTCGTGTGTATCAGGAACACAGCCTTGTCTGGGCATTTGTCTCGATTTTGAGCTCAATCATGTCTTGACTTGTAACAGGGTAATAGACTGTAAAGAGGGTTATGCCGATGTTGACGGCAAAGCAGCCAACGGCTGTGAAGTCGACTTGATGACGAACAATCAGCATTGCGGTGGGGTTGAAAAACCTTGTAAATATGACCAAATCTGTGTCGAGGGGAATTGCAAATGTCCGTCTGGATTGACGCTTTGTAAAACAGGAACCTCATCTTTTGCCTGCGTCGATGCGGGCAACAGCAACCAGTATTGTGGTTGTTCCAATAGTTCTGTTGGTACAAATTGCATTAACAGTGGTCAGATTTGTACTTCCGGCAATTGTGCGACGACTTGTGCTGGTGGGCAAACATTATGCAAGGGCACCTGCATTGATAAATCAGCAACCCATGTTAGCTCGTGTACGACTTCATCCATTACTTGTGAAACAGGTTTTCGCGACTGTGATGGCAATGTTGCGAATGGTTGCGAAGTGAGGACCAATGGAAATGACAGCAGTAACTGTGGTACTTGTGGGCACTACTGTGGCTCTGGCCAATATTGCAGCAATGGTTCATGCGTATCCGCGTCGGCATGTCCGAATGGCACCTATAACTGCGGCGGCGGATGCATGTTGGTGACGACATTGAGCGCATTGCACATGGATACCCACTGCAACTGTGTTTCCGGCTGGTACGACAATAATAATGACAAGGCTGATGGCTGTGAAAGCAAGAGCGCAAGTACCGATCCGCTTAAGGATTGTGGCGGCGTCAATTGTTATGAATTACCTGGCTGGAAGGATGGTAAATGTATAGATAATCATTGTGTCGCGACTGCCTGCAATAAGCCATATGAGCTGACGGATGATAAATATCCTTCATGCTATATTAATTATAAATGTCCTGAAGAACTTAACGTGAATTGCAGCAGTCTGTTACCTGAAGGGTTCTTTTGCTGTAAAGAGGATAAATATTGTTATTCACCAGAACCTAAGTATTGTGAAGAAATGAAATTGGATGGTTCTATAAAATATTAAAAAATAATCATTCTATTGATGAAAGCCGTCTTTGATTTGTTCAGAGGCGGCTTTTTTTGTGGCAGGCGTGCTAGCTCACTTCGTTCGCTACGCTCGCCGCGCGCAGCTATCGGCCCTTTGGGCGCGATACACTGCGCGGCAAAAGATGTCGGGCCGGTGTATTGCAGGCCGCAAGGCCGTCAATAGCCGGCCCGGGCTGCCGTATTGCCAACAGCAATAGGCAGCCAGTCACAAAATATAAAAGTTCATCGCGAACTCTGAAACGATGGCGGTGAATGACGTCGCAGTATTTTGTTTTTTTATCACAATATTGAGTTTATTCATTAATTTTCGTAAAATTATCACTGTTTTGTGCGCTAACCATTTGCACAGGGAGGTTATATGCAAAAACGCATGATTTTGGCGGCGATTTTGTCTGCCGCTGTATGCTACGGATGCTCGCTGGAGGAAGTCGTCGACAGAGGCGAATCCTGCCCGCCGAGAGCTTTTGTGAATGACGAAGGGAATCTGGTCAAAGTATCGATTTCCAACGGAGAACTAACAGCCGTTTGTTGTGATTACAAGGGCGTTGATGAAGTCAGTGAATGTATTCGTCCAGCGCAAAACAGCGCTGGCGAGTATGTGAATGAAGAAGGCAAAGTCCTGTTCAGATTGAGCGATTATAAGGCGTTTTGGGATAGAGATGGGGGAGCGCCTGGCGTTTCCTATATTCAGAATGTCTGCGTGGATCGGGATGAATGTCTGCAGATGGAGGAATATAAGGAAGTATTTGAATTCAATGTCTGTCCGAAGTCTTTCCCTGCCTGTGGCATGGGGGAAAATGGATTTTTCTGCAAGAAAGAAACAACACAGTGCCAGACGGACTCGGAATGCAATCACTTTGGTGCCGGCTGGAAATTGGGAAAATGCGAAGCCGGGAAATGTCTCCTCGTCGAGTGTGATGATGGATATACGCTTCAGAATGGCAGTTGTTCTTCGCAGTGCCGCGAAAATGAACATATGAAAGGCGGCGTTTGCGAGCCGGATTCCGTGAGTGAGTGCGGTTCGGTTTCCAATGACTGTACAATACTTCCGAATATTGCTGATGAAAATGCGGTTTCGTGTGACCTCGGAAAATGTGTGATTCATTCATGTGCAACAGGTTATCAGCTCCAACACAATCAGTGTGCATCCGATTGTGTACCTGGACAGCATTATGACAGCATGGAAGCCAAATGTGTGGATGATGATGTGGATAACTGCGGCGCAACCGATAATAAGTGCAGTGACGTCATTGGCTGGGGGGTTGGTGGTTGTATTGAGGGGCGGTGCGTGGCTACGAGCTGTTCCACTGGATATACATTAATTGATGGAAAATGCAGTTCAGATTGCCCAAGCAATGTTTTTTGTAGTAATGTTTGTGTCGATCCCCAAACGGATATGAATCATTGCGGCGCAAAAGGCGTATGCTCCGATGATGATGTTAACAGTGAGAATTATAAAGGCGAGAAATGTGTAGACGGAAATGTGTGTACACTGGGTACATGCTCAGCTTCCTGTCTTGCCGGCACCGTTTTTTGTGGCGGTAGATGTGTCACCCCCGGTTCTGATTCCGAATTTTGTGGTGCCACGGGGACGTCGACGTCTTGCGAGAGTGTGGGCGTTAAATGTGCAGAAGGTAAGGTTTGTGCCAATGGTGAATGCGCTGCCTCCTGTCTTGAAGGCCAGGTTTTTTGCGGCGGTAAATGCATCGATCCGACTTCTGATGCATTATTCTGTGGTGCCACGGGTGATTCGCGTTCATGCACGAGCGAAGGAAAAGTCTGTGGAACTGGTCAGGCCTGTGTCAACAGCGTTTGTGCTTGTCCTGAAGGTCAGACCTTCTGTAATGTAGGAAATACTTCACTTTGCATTGATTCAACATCGAGCAATAAATATTGTGGGTGTTCAGAAAGTGATGCGGGACATGATTGTACGGTAAGCGGACAGATTTGTTCATCTGGCAGCTGTGCGACGACTTGCGCCACGGGAACAGAACTCTGCAAAGGTACATGTATTGATATTACCGCAACGCATGTCAGCACGTGCACAACTTCATCCATTTCTTGCGAAAATGATTATGCCGATGTGGATGGTAATGTCGCGAATGGGTGTGAAGTTTATTTGAAGACAGACAACAATAACTGTGGTCAGGCTGGTAAAGTTTGTCCGACAGGTCAAACCTGTGTGAATGGAGGTTGTACCTGTCCGACAGGTCAGACTTATTGCAAAACCGGAAATAATACCTTTGCGTGTGTGGATGGAAGCAACAGCAATGAGTATTGTGGGTGTTCCAATAGTTCTGTTGGTACAAATTGTACCAGCAGCGGTCAGATTTGTACATCCGGCAGCTGTGCGACGACTTGCGCATTCGGGACAGATCTCTGCAAGGGCACCTGCATCGATAAAGCCGCCACGCATGTGAGTTCCTGCTCGTCCTCGGCGATAAACTGCGAAAGCAATTATGCCGATGTGGACGGCAAGGCCTCCAATGGCTGCGAAGTCAATCTG
>JAZRWV010000485.1:0-2513 GCA_045599925.1 Myxococcota bacterium | reverse complement strand
ATTGATTCTCACACCCATTGGCGCACGTCAGTGATGCATCATCGCAATGCTGTCCGGATTCGCAGACCGTGACGACCTTCCAGGATGCACAGCCGTTGGCGTCCGGCGTACATTCCGAAACGCCGTTGGATTCGCAGCGTTTGGGGTTATCCGGACATTTTTCCGCACATTCAACGCATTCAAGTGCCGCAGAATTGCATATCTTGGATGAGGAGACGCAATCTTCCAGAACAGCCCAGTCGAGGCAATCTTCCTCATTTTTACGGCAGATCATCAGATCATTACTGTCACACTTCTTTTCATTTAATATGCAGATATCGCAGGATGCAATAACATCCGCGCAATCATCTGTCCCTGTACAGGGATCTTCAGTTCCCTCATATCCGCCATCCCCGCAATCATCGCCTACGCAGTTGTTCCCCTGCATATATAGCGACGAATCATCATCACATCCGATGCAAAACGCAGAAACCGAAACCAAAATGGGAATCAGTCTTAATTTCATAATTCTCCTCACTATTATCCGGGCGAAACGCCCAATTTCAAGACACACAGTCCTGGATAGATAATAACTAGCGGCATTGATGTCAAACAGCTTGTACAAATAAGGTTTCCAGTCAAATTTAAGAGCGCGGTCTATGCGATGCATACGACCGCTGAACCGTGCTATTGCCGAATCGGCAATACGCACTTTTGTCGCCAGGCTATGTGCTCGCCTGCATACAGGCTGCGCGCATACGCCAGGCGCCAGTCTGAAACTGCCCTGTTCAGAAAGAGATCACCCCGAAGAAAAGGTTACAGCAGTAACGAGAAAAGGCCTGGCGTATAAAAAACAGATTGACCATAAAAAGAGACTGTGATAGCAAGGCGCGCGGTCTGGTCTTAAAAAAATTAGGAACAGACAGATTTCACACGCATGTCAAGCATAAGGTGCGCCGAGTGTCCGGAATGTTCCGGGAGACGCAAACCGGCATGCGGAGGCATAACACAAAGGAGATAACATGCCGCACATTTCGATGAGAAAACTTCTTGAATCAGGCGTTCACTTTGGCCATCAGACCAAACGCTGGAATCCCAAAATGAAACCATACATTTATGGTGCCCGCAATGGTATCCATATTGTCGACCTTGGCAAAACAGTTGTTGCCTTCGACAAAGCCTATGATTTCGTATCCAACGTTGTTGCCTCCGGTGCCCCGGTTCTCTTTGTTGGAACCAAACGTCAGGCTCAGGATGTCATCGCTGAAGAAGCAGCACGTGCTGGTCAGTTCTATATTACGGAACGCTGGCTCGGCGGCACGCTCACCAACTGGAAAACCATTCGCTCCTCGATCGAAAAGCTTCGCAACTTTGACCGCATGTCCACCGACGGCACCTTCAACAAGCTCTCGAAAAAAGAAGTCCGCGTGATTGAACGTGAACGTGAAAAACTCGAGAAATCCCTTGGTGGTATCAAGGATATGAATTCTCTGCCCGGCGCAATCTTCATCATTGACAGCGGCAAAGAAGCAATCGCAGTCAACGAAGCCAAGATCCTCGGCATTCCTGTCATCGCCGTCGTCGATACGAACTGCGATCCCGAACCCATCGACTATGTCATCCCCGGCAACGATGATGCCATTCGTTCGATTCGTCTTTTCTCCAGCGCAATTGCAGATGCCTGCATCGAAGGTGCAAAACGCCGTGCAGCAGAAGCCCCTGCAAAAGAAGCTGACAAAGATGCCGCTCCTGCAGCCAAGGTCCAGCACCGTGGACGCCCTGTCGAAGCTGAAAAAGCTGACAAGTAATTCCTGATTCCCATGCCCCAAACGCATGGGAATTTTTTTGGTTCTTTCCCAGGCAATACCTCACTGCCTGTTTTCTTTCTTTTTTATTCACACAAACTTAGAGGTTTAATATGGCAAATATTACAGCTGCAATGGTTAAACAGCTCCGTGAAGCGACAGATGCCGGCATGATGGAGTGCAAAAAAGCACTCGTCGAATGCGACGGTGACATGAAAAAAGCAACGGAATACCTTCAGATCAAAGGTCTTGCCAAAGCCGCAAAACGTGGTGCCCGCAAGACAAGCGAAGGTTACATTGGTATGTACAAATCTGAAGACGGCAAAGGCATTGCCCTCGTCGAAGTCAGCTGCGAAACCGACTTCGTTGCCCGTACAGACAATTTCAGAGCATTCTGCAATACACTTGCCCGCGACATCTACACGACCAATCCTGCAGCCGATGCAAACCTCCTCGACCTCGAAATCGACGGTGAAAAGCTCGAAGCCAAACGCGGCAATCTTTCCGCCTCCACCGGCGAAAACATCCGCATTGGTCGTTTCGTCCGCACGACTGTTGAAAACGGCATGATCAGCACCTATCGTCATCACGACGGCAAAGGCGCCGTTGCAGTCAAAGTCAACTGCACAAAAGCTGAAACCGCTAATGAAGAAGCTTTCGTCGACTTCTGCAACGAACTCGTTCTCCACGTTTTCGCAATCAACCCCATTGCCGTCACAAAAGACGCCG
>JAZRWV010000484.1:0-4960 GCA_045599925.1 Myxococcota bacterium | reverse complement strand
AAGCCCGGACCTTCCGCCCCGGGCTTCTTTCATGATTTGATTCAGCAATATGGCTTAGAACATCGTTCCAAAGACATCATACATACTGCGAACAGTGTTGATGTCACGAACTGCATCTTCGAGGTCATATTTTGCTCTATACCACTGATAATAGTAATCAATGAAGTTTTCTTCCGCTTCACTGCCTTCCACACCTTCCGGAATGCGGTTGTTCCAGTAGATAACCTGATCCCAGAGAGGATCAAGCTTGTCGGCAATGGCTTGTGCTTTCTTAAGAAGCATTGCACTACCATTCTGTTTAACGTCACTGACATTGCTTTCATCAATGCGATCATTGGCAACATAAACTTCACCTGTGATCGGATTTTCGAACTTCACAGTCTTAAATCCTTCAGCCGGCGTATTTGTCTGGCCTGAACCAAGGCGATAGATGTTGAATTGATCATAGAAAGTCGAATCGGTTTCAATCGGTCCGGTATAAAGCATACCATAAGCCGGGAGATAATATTTCTGCGTGAGTGAAGAATCGGATTCAACACGCGCCGCAATTTTCGCCTGACATGTCCCATTACGACAGACCTTGCCATCCTCACAGGCACCAGATGTATGTTTAGCTGAGCATGAAGATTTTTCTGCAGTAGCAAAAATCGTATCGGAACCAGCCGAACTGGACAGTAAATTGGAAGGAATGCAAATAAACACACCCCAATCATAGGCTATTGACCCATCAGGGCAGGAAATATCATCAGAACTCTCCCAATACGGGACGCAACGTTTGTCGCTTTGATCTTCCATAAGAGCAAGGCAATATGCACCACTTGCACTACCAACAACACAGTCGGAGTCAGATGAACACACACCATACATCGGGACATCTGCCACCATTGCGTTGAAATCAGCAACACTTTGTCCCGTCAGAGGATCGTATTCAACAACATTATCCTCGCTATCATAATATGTATTAACAGCAAGTGCCGGATAAACGAGCTCGCCACTCACAACTTCTTCACCATTATAAGTCATGGTTTCGATGCTGCCATCAGCATTTTCGTACCGAAGAACCGGGCTATGGATTGAATAGTTTTCTGCGATAACACCATTGGCAAGTTTAATCGCCTCTTCACGATACATGGTATACATACCAAGCGTGTAAGTCCCCATATCGCCTGAATCGACGATAACATTGGCTTCGTTATCGAACAATGCCATAATTGCCCAGAGTGAAGTGTAGTTGTGCTGGATTTCGAGTTCATACAAACTGTAGTCAAATCCGGCATCGACATCGTATTTCTGATAACGACGGCGACCTTCGCCCTGACGGACGTAGAAGAATTCCGGATCGCGACCACAGCGTGAACGCTGTGAAAACTCATTGACTTCGCTACTGGCTTCACCATCCGTGGAAAGGTTGAAGAGTGCACCGTTGTCAGTACGACGACAATAGAGACCATATTCCGGCGTAGCAATGACGTCAGCAATGAAGTTGAAGGATGCTGCAGAGGCCGCAGCATTGACATCGTCATTAAGCGTCAAACCAGCAGATGTTGAGATATCACGAAGAGTTGACCAGTCAGAAACATAGTCATTCTGTGCAAAATCTGAAAGCGTGAAGAAGGTATTGTAGTACACCCTGGAAGCACCATAAGCATCCCAGAATGCACGACCACGTGCGAAATCACGGAACCAGTAGTTGATTCTGTAATTGCGGATTTCATAGTTTGCCTGTTCGTAGTAATCCGCACCATAGTCAAATATGTTGCAGGAACGGAGAGAACCACGATTGTCATCCGTGCAGAAGAGGTAAGGTACACGAACCCACGCCGTCTGCGACGCAATTTTGTCATCCGTGCTGTTCGCAAGATAATCATCCATACGAACAACTTTACGATTGTTGATGAAGTCGTAGTTTTTCATCGATGAGAAGAAATCACGATAGTGAACGAGTTCGAGATAAGGCTGACCAATGGTCGTCTGATCATCGAAAGTACTCGTGGTTTTCGTGGTATCCTTGTGTTTGAGAACATCATAGGCAAACCAGCCAAGGTCATTACGAGTGGCCGGCGTGGTCCCATTTGAACCCGTGAAGATTTCAACGAGACCTTTGCCAACCTGATTGGCCGCAGTACCACCTTTATTCGTCGTACCACCACTGTAGGCATACAGAATAGCAGCATGATCGTATTTGCCGAGACCCTGATTGTCGACAACATAGTTGGCACTATAGTCCATAATCGAGGTGTACTGATTACCAAGCATGTTGCCTTTCAACTGCGCATCGGAATAATCATACAGCTTGTACATATCGCCAACGCTGTCAATTTTGTCCTGCCAGAAGTTGTCATCAACACCAGCAATGATCTTACCAGTCTTCGGATCTTTACCACGAAGTTCCCAATATTTGTTGAAGTAGTTCATCGAGTCGAATGAACCCGTGTGGTTATGGCGAAGACCAAAACCATGCCCCATTTCATGGAGAGCCGTCGAACGGAAAACTTCTGCACGGATTTCATTGAAGATGTTATCATAATCATTGCGATCGCTGTATTTATCTATAATATAGGAATACGTCAGATCATAAGTTGCAGCTTCGTTTTTGAAGCAATAGCCTTTTGCACCCAGAGCTTTTTTCATTTCTCTGATCGTAGAACGATTGACAAAACTAAGCTGATTGAACAGACTTGCTGCTTCAATGGCATTATCGGGAAGCTCGCTGGCAGAAGAAACACCAGTTCTCTTCACGAATGAATTGATGGCTGCATCACTCATTTCGCTGCCCAAAACACCAGCTGCAATGGCAGTTTTGAGAACATTGTCGGCTGAAGTATAATCAAATTTCTTCAGGTTCTTGACAACAAGCGAACGTTTAGCCTGTTTGGCTGACTTAGCAGCTTTCGCTTTCGGTGAATTGAGCTGAGCACTGCGGACTTTGTCCGAAAGTTTGGCAAGTTCGATGTACTTATCGCGAGATTCACGTGCTCTTGCAACAGCTGCATCATTGGCACGCACACCGCCGGTATCGAGTTCGCCTTTGGCAAATTTGATACGATCAACCAGCATCTGAGCGATTTCATTCAACGGAGCTGTATAAACATGCGCTTGGGCTGAAATTGTACGTCCAGTCAATGGATCGGTCGCACTCGGACAATAGCCAAGCAGACCGACATCCTGACGCTGATTGACGAGCCAGAGGAAGTTTTTACGGAAGTCGCCTTCACGCGGAACATACCCCTCCTCGCCGCAAACAGGATCATCCCCCTTAGCAACCGGAATATGACACGGAACATAGACATCCGGCATCGAGGAATTGGCAAGACTGTTGCCTTTGGCATCAACAACACCCATCGGATAAGTTGCAACTCCAGTGGCTGCACCATATTTCTTCGTACGCCAGCTACTGCCAAGAACTCTCGCTAACGTGTCATAATCAAATGTCGTCAAAAGATTGACCGACTGTCCCGTTGCATAATCCGAAAGTGTCGGGTTATCAGGATGCTGCATAATATAAACAGCACGCTTGAATGCAATATTCCATTCATCAATAACCTGTTCGTTCATGTCCGCAAGTAACGGCTCATTGAGCTGGCTCTTGATATAGTAAGGAATCGTACGAATCGCACGATATTCAACTGGAATCGCATTGCCATTGGCATCATAAGCAGCCTGCCAGATGTTGTGACGATTGGCAAGCTCAATACGGCCTGAATTCATAAAGCCATAATGATTGTCATACGTCCAGCGTTCCGTTCGGAAATAACCAAAACGGTTCATATCCTGGTTCGGATAATCAAGAGGCTCATAGTTGTTCACGGAATCAGCATCGCCAAGATCTTTCGCAAATGACGTGACAATGCGAACTTCACTGGCGCCTCTCAAATCCGCATAGTATATCCCCACGTAGCTGTAAATCCAGTCCCAGACAGAACCCTGAAATACATACGTACTCGGAGCATCAAAATAAACAAGCTGACCATCATCGTCGTATTCAAAATATGGCGCATTCAGAGGATCTCGCACATCCACACTCTGATATCCGGCGAGTTCATAGTCTTCATCCATGCCATACACAAGAATCCATTCAAAGTTGATAATCGGGTTCTCATCCCAGCTCACTCGCATGTATTCGCGTTCATACCACGGACGATCACTCATATTTTCCACAATCACGTTCGACTGTTCACCTGTCGTCGTATCATACGAACGCTGAACATCAAAATGTGATTTAATCGGATACATCGCAAGAACATGGCTGTGATAATCGTTGCCATACAACTCTTCATAATTATCCACAGAACCATCAGTATTGAGAAGCTGATTGTCTGCACCAGCAAGCGTAGGATAACTTCTATAGGCCATCAGGTAGTTTTCTTCAGCAACAAAAACGACCTTTTCCGTATCCATCATCAAGCCTTCAAATGCGTTGAGCGACGAAGATCCCGGAACATCGACCACTTTCTGATGCATCCACCATGAACCCTTCTCTAAATCGGATTTTTTCACACGATTCGGCTCAGTGCGATCGATATCACCAATATCCTGGGCGCATCCCGCAGCAGCAGCTGCCGCGAGTAACGCAGCAATGAGCGTTCCCCGTTTAAGATTCACCTTCATAATTTCCTCCTTGTTTTTCCTATGTCGCAACTGACTATGTGCGCTAAAGGGCTAGAGTGCGTTATTTAATAAAGAAAGAACCACCGCGACTATGTGGCGGTCTAAATCCCATTCACGCCTACATATAGAATTATCTTTCGTTTGTCGAGCATATTTTTTAAAAAATCCGAATTTTATTTCGCACCATTTTTGACCAATCATCGGAAGATCCTGTATCCAAGCCAAAAATCGCGATTTTTTGAAAATTCAATTTTTAAACAAAATGAATAAAATTTTATTTTTTTTCTCTTATTTGAATTTTCAACACGAAACATTCAAATTCCCCGAACGCTTCAGCGCACACCTCTATATG
>JAZRWV010000483.1:0-8530 GCA_045599925.1 Myxococcota bacterium | reverse complement strand
GATTGTCCAATGAGTGATGATGAAAAAAGCATGATTAAGGCAGGAAATATTGACGATTTGAAAAAAATACCAGAATTTAAATCTATTTATGAAAACCTTAAACAGAAAGAAGATGAATACTGGAATCCTAACGCCAAGACTAGTTCCAAATCACATAAAATTTCTGAATTGATAGAGACTTTGGATAATTATCGTCGTGGTAAAAATCTTTATAACGGCAATGTTTTTAGAAAAAGTCAGTTTTCTGAAGACCGGGAACAGATTGCTGCATTCAAAGAAAAATTGAGTAATGCATTTGAAAAAGTCAACAAATACAGAGAATATTGTATCAATTATTTTGTATATAAGCAGATTCCTGAACTATATCAGGCATGGAAATATGAAAAAATGAGAAACAAGCTTGAATCGTATCAGGATATGATTGACGGGGTTTATCAGGCTGTGATGAATGATGAATGCGGATTAAAGGAAAAATTACGTGAAACTTATCAATATGCGATTATTGATGAATTTCAGGACACCAATCAAATGCAGTGGGACATTTTTAAGAAAGTGTTTCTAAATGTTCCAGAACACGCCATTTTTGTCGTTGGTGATCCTAAACAGTCGATTTACTCGTTTCAGCGAGCAGATGTGAATGTATATCGCGAAGCGATTGCTGAAATAGGTAATGGACGATGCCTTGATACGAATTTTCGTTCAACAAAACCAATCATCGATGCCTGTAATGCTTTATTTGAAGGCGCTTATTTTGAAGGTGGTGATGTTTCTTTCAGTCCCTCTAGATCTACTCTAAAAAAATGCAGAGCCGTGTTCGATGGTCAAGAAACGGCTCCAATCTGGCTTGTTTCTTTGGATTCAGCAGAATTGAATAGCAAAAAAAAGGAACAAATATTTGCCGAGTTGGCTGGCGAAAAACTTGTTGAATGCTGTTCATTCCAAGAAGATGGAAAAACGCGTCTTCAGGTGTTCGATAAAGATTCACCTTCGAAGCTTCGCAACGTTCGATTCAGTGATTTTGCTATATTGGCATATAAGAAAAGTGAGTTTTCTCCGATTGAAAAAGTTCTCACAAAATTGGGTATTCCATTTTTGCGATATAAAGATGACAATCTGTTTGCGGGGCGTGAATGCATGGAATGGATCGCATTGTTCAATGCCATCAATGCCAATGACTTTTCTGCTATGAATCGAAGGATTCTCAATGAACTGCTCATGACGGATTTCTTTATTCCTGTTGAATATCCTGATCAAAAGGAAAGATGTTTCAGCAGATTGATGACTGCTGATGATGTCTATTATGATGATCCTCTTTGTATGGAGCGGCTATGTCTTTCTCGTTGGCATGCACTTGCCCGTAAATGTCGATGGGCTGAATTGCTGGAATGCATTTACCGCGACACTGAGATTGAAAAGCGCCTTTCAGATTTGTCTAAGCTTCAGGAAATTTCAAAAATTCGACAAATTGGAAATTACTGCATTGATTATTTATATGCCAAAAAGTGCTCAATCGAAGATTTGGTTAAACATCTCAATGGCATTCGAAAAATGAATGATAAAAGTGATGATCCGGACGGAAATCTCGTGGCTCGCGGATCCGATTTGGATGCCGTTCAGATTATGACAATTCATGCCTCAAAAGGTCTTGAATTTCCCGTTGTCATTGGTGTCGGGGGAAATTCTGTGGGGGGCAAAAATGCTGACGGGCCGTTTTTATATCATCTCGAATCTTCTTGCGATGGGGGGCATAAAAAACTCGTACTTGGTTTTGGTGAGAACTCAAAACAGATGCGTCACAAAGAGGAACTGGATGAAGCAAAAAGGCTTTATTATGTCGCATATACGCGGGCTTCTTCTTTGATGATTCTGCCGTTGTATTGTGAAAATAAAAATTCCAGCGAAAAATCTAAAGATAGCATGAATTCTGATGAAATGAGTTTTTTGAAGAAGTCATTGACGAATCTTTTGGATAATAATAATCAGTCATTATGTTGTTTGTGTACTCAAAATACCAATAACGATAAACTCAAAAAATTGGTATCAGATATTTTGAATCATCATCGTATGGAAAATGAACAGCTCATTTCATCGTCTGATTTGGATTCTGGCACGACAAAACAACAGCAAATGCTTCGCATTGCGGCACTACAGAGAAATGTGGGCAAGCACTGTCTTATCCAGCATTCATACTCATCACTTTCGAAAAAAGTTAAAATTGTCGATGTTTATGAGACTTCAGATTTCATAAACGATCTGAGTGTTGCCGGAAATGATGGTATCTGTTCCGAACGGTATGGTGAGAATAATGACGATGCAATTTCATACTGCCTTCCGGAACCCAATGTCGATATTCATCCTAAACCAGTTATGCATATTCACGATTATTGCATGATATCAGTCGATGAAGATGATTGTTATCCTCGTGGAGCAATGCTCGGTAATGCGGTTCATGAAATATTTGAAAATGCCGATTTCGAAGCATTTGGGCATAAAAAAGCTTCTCAGGAACTCGAGCAGCTGATTGAAACATGTTTCATGCGATATGGTCTTGATGTTCGAATGCATCGAAATTGGATTGACCGGACTGCGTCTATGGTTTGGAACACTTTCAATGCAAAACTTCCAGAAATTCATGGAAATTCAGATACTGGAAATGCTTTTGTTTTGAAAGAACTTGAGCCGGATACGCATTTTGCAGAAGTCGAGTTTATGCTGCCTGGTGTTATGCGCGATTTATGCGATTGTTCAAAAGAGTCTGGTGCGGATTTTGGCGAATATTTCAGCAAAGGTTTTATGGATTTGATGTTCGTGCGCAAAGACGAAAATGGAAATGAACTCTATTCGATACTCGACTGGAAAACGGATTTGATGGAATCTGAAAGCTATTCAAATCCACAAAAACTGAAGCAAAAGGTTGATGTGGATTATGCAGTTCAACGCGTTCTATATGCATATTGCCTGATTCAATGGCTTTCCGGATTTTATCATTTATCACCAAAAGAAGTGTTTGATGCGCATTTTGGCGGAATATATTATGCATTTGTTCGTGGCTGTTCTGCCGGTACTTCAAATGGCATTTATGCTCAGACATGGGATTGTTACGAAACACTCGCCCGGGGTTACCAAGCTATTCGAAGCCTGATGTTTTCTTCTAAAACAGAGGAGTAGAATCATGAATGAGAATTTAGAGATGCGTGTGAGTGGATGTGTTCAGGCGTTTTATGAATTATTATACGAAATGAAGGGGATTGATCCACTGAGTAGCAAAATTCATCATATTTTGTGTGAAATGCAGCCCAATCTGAGTTTGAATGCTCAAAAATTGTTATATCTATATTTTTCATTTCTCAACGATGGTAATACTCGCATTGCCCTGGATGCCGATAAACTCAGTGCTAAGTGGAAAATTAAATGGGATGGATTGTGTGTTCTTAATGGTGTGAATGAGCGTGGCTGTTCTGTGACAGATGCATTTAAAGACGTGATTCAATGTGGAATTCTGGATATATGTTCCGGAAAGTATACGCAAATTTTTGAAGAAAGAAATGAAATAAGGATTACTGAAAATGGAGCATTGACTAAACCATTTGTGATTCATACAGAAAGTGACGGCGTTCGTTATCTCTATGCTGTGAAATATTTCAATGCTAAATGCATAATCGAGGAATGTGCATCCAGAATATATGGAAATAAACAATACACAAGTGTTTGCGAAGATGAACGTGCTTTATACCGACAGTTTTTTTCTGAAGCACTCAGGCCAGATTGTCAGGTTGAACTTTCTGAACGGCAGCTGGATGCGATTATTCGTGGGCAGAATGAAAGTCTCATCATCACTGGCGGACCGGGAACTGGTAAAACAACGGTAATATGCTATCTGCTTTGGAAATTGTTAAGTAACGAAAAGTCTTCCTGTCGGGACTGGAATATATATTTGGCGGCACCAAGTGGAAAAGCCGCAGAGCGTTTGAGAGAAAGTATTCTAGACAGCATTGGCGAATTTCGGGATGCCAGTGATGATGCATGGAAAAAAATACATGACCTCGAAGGCACAACATTGCACAGATTGCTGAGTTACAATCCAAATACAAATCAATTTATATATAATGCCGAAAATCCTTTTGCCGAGAAGTCGATATTTGTTGTTGATGAAGCGAGTATGATTGATGTGGTATTGTTCTCAAAATTTATGTCGGCATTGCCCAAAAAAGATATGCGTCTGTTCATTTTGGGGGATGCCGATCAGCTTCCATCGGTGGATGCTGGGGCTGTTTTGGGGGAGATATTGAATTCAGATCATACCGAATTTTGTGTAAAGCTCGACATTTCTCATCGCTTTAGCGATGAATCACAAATCGGCCGTTTGGCAAAATCTATTCGAGCTGTAAAAAATGGACATATGCCGCAGGAAATGCCAAAATTTATAGAATATTCGCCTGATTTGCAACTTTGGGAGGCTGAAAAATCGGATCAGATTCAGTTTCTGATCCTAACTGGAAGTTCGTCTGAACACCACACTGCACAAAAACAGTGTGAAATGAAGCTGCTTTCTCTTCTTCAGACATGGTGCGATAGATATTATGGTGATTTATGCAGACTGGCTCAATGCATTGATCCGCTAAAGTCAGCCAAAGAACAGGAAACGCTTTTGAATGAAGTCTGGAATGTTGCGGAACAGGCCAGAATTCTTACGGCTGAACGTCATGGGCTTTTTGGAACGCAGACTATAAATCGCGTTATTCGAGAAAAACTTGGGATTCGTTCTGATGATCCATTTTTTGAAGGTCAGATTCTGATGCTCACGATGAACCAGGCGATGTTTAAGTTATATAATGGCGATACGGGAATCGTAATAAAGGAAAAGAATTCCGGGCGATATCATCTGCTTTTGAGGAAGGTTCAGACGCAACAGAATAGTAATTTCGCTATGTGTAGCTATGTTTTTTATCCGATTTCGTCTCTTCCGATGGAGGCTCTAGAAAGCGCGTTTGCGATGACAGTTCATAAGTCTCAAGGTTCCGGCTATCGCAATATTATGATGTTTCTTCCACAAAAACCTGGTCATCCTTTATTGAATAATCAAATTATATATACAGGCGTTACGCGAACAAAAAAGGAAAGTCTGACGATTATATCAACACTGGAAGCCTGGAAATCTGGTTGTTATAAAGTCATTGAACGCGATACGGGGATTTCTCTTTAATTTATATTTTGTGGGGCTGCCTATGCCTTCGGCATACGGCAGCCTTCATCAGCCTATGCCTTCGGCATACGGCTGATGATATTTTCTATTCAGCCGGGAATTCTGAGTGCCTTGCTGATGGTCTGAATATATGCTTTTGTTCCGATTCCAATTGCGATTCACCTCAGTTCACCATAGAAAATTCATTTGGCTTCATTGGCATGATTGCGTTTTCAGTTCATTCTGTTTATTTGAACACAGCCTCGCATCATTTTGATGTGTTGTGAATTCGCTTTGCTTATCTGTTTTTTAGAATACCATGGAAAGATTAAATATAAGATGATGGCAGGGCAGGGTGAACCTGATTATTGCACAAATGAATATAATAAAGTGCAGGGTTGCGCAGGAAATTCTTCTTCTGGGAGTGAAGGTGAATGCAAATCTACTGATAAAGATGTTTGCGATGGTTCTTCCGCATATAAGACCTGTGAGAATGGGTATTATAATTAATAAATGTATTTGTATGAATTTTGTGTTTGTTGTGGTGAATTCAAAATGTATGGCGAGGCGTATTGGCGAAGCCAATAGCCAAGCCGGCCCCGCGTATGAGACTTTAGGATCATAGCGGGGCAAAAAAAAATAAAATTGAAATTTTATTATTCATAATAATCTCGCAGTATTGCTTGATTTCGACTGTGTTGAATTGAACTGTGACATTTTTTTCAGAGTTGAATGTTGAAGTAATTTTGAGTAGACAACAATTTGTTATTACTGGTAACGGTAATTTTAATAATCATTAGATAAAGGATTTCGATATGAAAAAAGTACTTTTTGCAGGTCTCGTTTCTCTTCTTTGCCTCGCTGGTTGTTCAAACGGCGATGATGGTAGTGATAATAAGGATGCGGCAGTGAATGTGCAGATGACAGAAGCTGCTCTGACGAAGGCCGATGTTCCGGCGATGACGGATGTCGATGCCAATAAAAATGGCGACAATATCAATAAATTTGCCTTTGACTTTGCCAAAAAGATGGATGTTTCCCAGAGTTTTATCTACTCGCCTTATTCGCTCCACTCGGCTTTGAGTATGACCGCATTTGGGGCCGCCAATGCAACTTATGATGAGATGAAAAACGTGCTCAATCTTGGCGGTGACAGAAAAGAAGCCGCAAAACAAAACGGTGCGCTGAGTTTGAATCTGCGTTTTGATGGCCAGAATGAAACCTCTAAATTTGAAATTGCAAACCGAATTTGGGTTGATAGTTCGCTTGAGGTTGTGTCCGAATTTTCTGATGGCATGAATGCTTATTATAAAGCTCCACTTCAGGTCGTCGATTTTATCAGCTATGCTGATGATGTTCGCGATATCATTAATAAATGGGTCAGCAATGTTACAAGCGAGATGATTAAAAATCTCATTCCAGAAAAAGTATTGACATCAAATACTCGCATGGTTCTTGTCAATGCCATTCATTTTGATGGCAAATGGCAATCCAAATTTGAACATGAAAACACTTATACTGCAAAATTTAAGATGTTGGACAAATCCGAATCTGATCTCGATATGATGCATCAGACTTCTTATATCAATTACTATGAATCCGCTGAAAATGAATATAAGGCTATTGTGATGCCATATCAGGGAAATTTTGATATGCTTTTCATTCTTCCGAATAAAGACGACGGCATTGCATCAGTCATGAGCAGTCTTAAAGAAAATGATATTGATCATATTATGAAGGATTCAAAGTCTGCATTGACGAGTATTTCGATTCCTAAATTTAAGATCGAGACGATGCTTGATGACTGTGGTGATATGCTCCAATCCCTCGGCATGGTCAAAGCTTTCAATGAAGAAGCTGATTTCAGCAATATGGCTTCAAATCAGGAACTTTATATCAGTAAAGTTATTCATAAAGCTGTGATCGAGGTTGATGAAGAAGGCACTATAGCTGCTGCGGCAACCGCAGTGGTTATGGACGAAAAGTCGGCGGATCCATTTGGTGAGGATATGAAAACATTTAATGCAGATCACCCATTTGGATTTGCACTGATTCACCGTAGCTCGAAAGCTATTCTCTTTGCTGGTCAGTATCTTGGAAAATAATCTTATCAATATATATTGATAAAAAGGCGTTCCCCGGGAACGCCTTTTTTGTTTATGTTTATGTTTAGGTCTGTGTTTTATATAAATATAAATTCTGTATATGGCCGTTTTATGTTGCACCAGAGAATTTTGTTATGGCAGAGTAATATCGAAGGCGCCTGCGGCACCGACGGCAATTTCATACTTTTTGAACACGACGTGAACAATGCCGTCGGAGACGTAGTAATTGAAATCCGTGTATTTATTGAATGAATCCCATTCAATTTCTGCTTCAGAACCTTCGCGTTGTTCCAGAATTGCTTTTTTGACGATATCGTGAAGTTCTTCTTTGGATTTTTTGTAATAATCCGTGAGTGGAACAGGTTTTCCTGTGGCTGGATTAAAGTTATAGCCTGTGCAGCCACCATCGGCAACTCCACCCATAAACCACTCCTGACATAATGTGACACTAATGAGTTTGTCGGTGATGTCTTTCATTTCAACCGTGAATTCATTGGTATAGGTTTCATCATGCTGCATGTTTTTTAAGTGATTGCAGTGGTATTCCCAGATGGCGTCCAGTGAGGTTGGAACAAAGAAAAAGCTGTCAATTTTTTGGAAGAATGTGTTGATCGATTCGTAACCAGGATAACTATCATTAAAAACGGGGATTTCGTGATAAACAGACAGCTTTTCGTTCCACTTGAGTTTTGTATGCTGAATGCGTCCCCAATTTGTATCGCGATAAGTTATTTCTGTGACGATTTCCGGAATGGGGGGAATTTCGTCTGAATCTGGATTTTTGCAGAGCTTTTCTGCATCAGAAATGCTGAGCTTTGACGGAGAATCTGGCTCCTTTTCGATTTTGTCAGTCAAAGGCTCTTGTTGTTGTTCATTTTGGGCGGGAATTACAGGTGCTTCAGATGCGGGAATGGTGTTTTCTGTATTATTTTGATTTTTTTTGCATCCGACAAGGCCTGTGAGAGTAATGCAGAGGATGCTGGCAATGATGATGGTAAAGATGTGTGTTTTCATTGGATAGTCGCCGATTTTAGGTAATGAATGGGGATTGTGACAGAAAATAGCCCCAACTGGTTATGAATTATCACGAATCATGATAATTGTCGTTACAACTCAGCAGGGATGAATGCAAATCAACTGAAATGCAGGCACTAATTAAGTTTATGAGAAATGGGGATGGGGCCCCATTTCTGCTTAACGAAAATATGGCTTAAGCTGCAATATTCGCATCGCAGCTTAAACA
>JAZRWV010000482.1:0-6598 GCA_045599925.1 Myxococcota bacterium | reverse complement strand
CAATTCTTCGGAATCATTGGCTTTGGCAAGGATTTGCTTGCAGAGTGGCGACCATAGATACTGGGATTTGCAGATGAGAAAGAGGTCAACGCCGGCTTCGATGCCGAGAAGAACGGCTTTTTGTGTGCTGAATCTGTCGATAATTGCATCCATTTCGAGATCATCACTGACGATGACGCCATTAAAACCGAGTTCATTTCTCAGAATATCCGTCACGACATGAGGTGAAAGCGTTGATGGAAAACGCTCGCCCAGTCCATTCATGACGATATGGGCTGTCATGATCATTGGAATTCCGGCGTCAATAGCGGCTTTGAAGGGTTTGAATTCGACATCCCGGAGCCGTTTGATATCGTGATTGACTTCAGGAAGATCGGTGTGGCTGTCGAGCAGTGTGTCTCCGTGCCCGGGAAAATGTTTTCCGCATGGAATAATGCCTTCACAGCGAAGGCCGTCTATAGTGGGGATGGCAAATTCGATGACTTGCTCCGGGGTTGTTCCAAAGGCGCGTGTTGCGATAATCGGGTTGTCCGGGTTGGTGTGGATATCGAGTACTGGCGCAAAATTGAGATCAAATCCAAGTGATTTCAAATCCCGGGCTGTTGCAGAGGCAATATTTCGTGCATTTTCCGGAGTGGTCTGTGCGATGTCAAGTGCTGCCGGAATGCGTTCACTCCCAAGGTTTTCTTTTATGCGCTGGACTTTTCCGCCTTCCTGATCAACTGCAATCCAGATGGGATAAGGGCTTTGAATCGCATGAATTTGAGCTGTTAAAGACTGAATTTGTTCGCGGGATTCAAAATTTCTCGAAAACAGAATGACGCCTCCGATTTCTCCCTTTGTCAATGCACCAATCAAGGGAATGGGAAGCGTTGTGCCTTCAAATCCGGCAACGAGCATTTGTCCAATAGCATGTTTGAGCGTGAGTTTTTCCATGATAAATCCTTATATTTTCTGATGGAAATGCTTATTTTCCATCTCATGAATGGTTACAGCTTAGCCGGGGGGAAAAAGGGAACGCGCATGAACGCTTTAGCGTTCGAAGCGCGGGCTTGGGTTATATTCTTTAGCAATAAATCTCGTTTGCAAAGTGCCTGGAAGGTGCTGATTTAAATACCCCCCGGCATAAAAGCCGAAGGCGAGATGCCGGGGTATAGCGAATCCTTCTTCGCCCGCGCGCCAATGGCGCGCGGGCGCTCCGGCTGAATAGAAACCGTGAATGCATTATATCACGTCTGAAAAATCGCATGAAAAATGGGATTATGGTAAAATGCATGCGATGAATGATGTTTCTGAACACATTGTTTGTGGGATAAAAAATGGATTTCAGACAGACAGCACTAACGGAATTACTGAAAATACTCGAAAATGCCGGGATGATTGGACTTGAACAATCACAGATGATTCGTGTCCGGCAAGGGGTGATAAAAGCGCTTGTTAAAAAGGAAAAACTCAAAAATAACCAGAATCAGCGCTATGACGTCAATCCCGTTGAAACCGTGATGGCTTCCGGAGGAACTTGTGCCGATGGCAGTGCCTTTGACGAAGAAAAAATTGTCGAATTATGGGCAAAATCTGCTGGTGCAACCTATCATCGTATCGATCCTCTTCGGCTTGATGCAAAGCTCATTACTGAGTCGTTTAGTCAGAATTTTGCGAGGTTAAATGTCGTTTTGCCTCTGTTCATCAAAGATGATGTTTTGACAGTGGCAACGGATTATCCGCATAACGATGAGCTCGTTCGGATGCTTCGTTCAACACAGCGTTATAATATTGCGACAGTTTTGTCTTCCAAGACGAGTATTTTACGCTGCATTTCCGAGGTTTATGGTTTTAAAACGAGTGTTACGGCTGCAGCGACTGAACAGACGATTTCGGCAAATCAGGCTGCCATGGCACTTGGCAATCTCGAACAATTTATGTCGATTCGACAGCTCGAGGATATCGATTCATCGGATAGTCATATCGTCAATGCAGTGGATTATCTTTTGAATTATGCTTTTGCACAGAGAGCAACCGATATCCATATCGAACCGAGACGTGAACAGTGTATTGTCAGACTTAGAATTGACGGCGTTTTACATGTCGTACACACCCTTCCGGGAGTTGTTCATTCTCCGATTGTTTCTCGCCTGAAAACTTTGGCTCGCATGGATATTGCGGAAAAACGACGTCCTCAGGATGGACGAATCAAGACGGAATATCAGAATAACGAAATTGAGCTTCGTGTTTCGACTATGCCTGTTGCATTTGGCGAAAAGATGGTTATTCGCGTACTCAATTCAGGTAAATTGTTTCAGGGCATTGAAAGTCTGGGAATGTCAGATGATGAACTGGCCAGATTTAGGCGAATGATTGCAGCCAGAACAGGACTGATTCTCGTTACAGGACCGACAGGAAGCGGCAAAACGACGACGCTGTACAGTGCACTTCGTGTGTTGAGTTCACCGGAAGTCAATATTACAACGGTCGAAGACCCGGTTGAAATGGTGTATGAAGACTTCAGTCAGGTTCAGGTTCAGCCAAAGATTGGTCTCGATTTTGCGCATGCATTGAGAACGGTGTTACGTCAGGATCCCGATATCGTCATGATTGGTGAGATTCGCGATGAAGAAACGGCGCATATGGCAATACAGGCTGCATTAACCGGCCACCTTGTACTCTCGACGCTTCACACCAATGATGCGCCGTCTGCAGTGACACGTCTGCTTGACTTGAATATTCCTCCATTTTTGCTTTCTTCATGTCTGATCGGATGTATTGCGCAGAGGCTTGTGAGAAAAGTCTGTCCACATTGCAAGATGCAGCGGGCATTAAGTGATGCAGAAATGCATATTCTTGGTTTGAGACAGTCATCATCTCAGCGGACGGCTTTGCATGTGACAGAAGGTACGGGATGTCCGGACTGCAGAAAAACCGGAATGTTTGGTCAGATCGGTATATTTGAAGTTCTTGAAGTCAGTCCGGCTATGCGCAGATTGATTCATGATGCCGCAGATGCCGATGTGCTGATGCGTTCAGCCAGATCGGATGGAATGAATACACTGATCGAAAGTGCACTTAAAAAACTTGGTTCGGGTGTTATACCATACGGGGAAATCGTGAGAGTTCTTGGGCTTGGTGAAGTCAATTAACAATATGCAATGTGCAATTTCGTTGTGTCGTAGCATGCTACGCCGAAAAGAAGGTAAAAAATGATCATATTAGCCAGTTCATCACCGCGCAGAAAAATGTTGCTTGAAAGTGCCGGCATTCAGGTAAAAGTGGAATCAGCCGATATCGATGAAAGTCATCGCGACGGTGAATGTGCGCGTAGTTATGCGGAACGCATGGCGCGTGAAAAAGCCGAAGAGGTTGCGCGGCGTCATGATGGAACGGAAAATGTCATTGTTGCAGCCGATACGAGTGTCGTTCATCGCGGTGAAATATTGGGAAAACCGATGAATGCAGAAGATGCATATCGGATGCTGAAAAGTCTAAGCGGGGATGTTCACTGTGTGATGACTGGGGTTTGTGTGATTGATTTAAGTCATCATAAAACGCATTGTTTTGTGTCAGAGACGGCTGTTCATTTTGCCGAATTAAGTGATTCTGAGATTCGATGGTACATTGGAACAGGTGAACCAATGGATAAGGCTGGTGCTTATGGTATTCAGGGGGGAGCAGCCGGATTTGTGTCCCATATTGAAGGATCCTATACGAATGTAGTAGGGCTCCCGCTTTGCGAAACGTTAGCCTGTATTCGTCAAATAAGGGAAGGCGTTGAATAGTGCTTGTTCAATAAAAATAAATGTTCATGTTTTTGTGAAAATATATGAATAATTTTTCAATTATTATTGACATGGGTGAAAACTTGATTTAGTAAAAAGAGGAATTCCTGAATAGTATTTTGGGATGGTGAAAGTATAAACGAACTGGAGGAAATGAAGATGACGAAAAGATTGACGAAACGCCAGGCGGGGGTATTTGTTTACATCTATGATTACATTGAAGAAAATCATTATCCACCGACCGTACGTGAAATTGCAGATGCGTTTGATATTCGTTCGACGAATGGCGTTGTTGAGCATTTAAAAGCGCTTGCGAACAAGGGGTTTATTTCGAAAGATGGATTTAGAAGTCGAGCCCTGTGCCCGCTGGTATCCCGAGAAGAAGGCCAGAAGGTTTTGGATGGCAGGGACGAAGAAGTGAACATGCCGAAAACATCGCGAAGTCGAAAGGTTTCTGAAACCAAACGGGAAGCTCCGCGTCCAAAGCTCAAGGTTCTTGGTCGAATCGCCTGTGGTGCTCCGATTTTTGCGGAAGAAAATTTCGAGGAAGCGATTGATGTCGATCCGGGCGTATTCTGTCGAGGTGAAAGCAATGTCTATGCACTTCGTGTTAGGGGCACGAGCATGATAGGTGATGGTATTATGCCGGGTGATATCGTCGTCGTTCGACCTCAGGAAACAGCAGAAGATGGCGAACTCGTTGCCGCTATGGTAGATGGCAGTGCAACCGTCAAACGCTATGAAAAACGCAAAGGTGTCATTCACCTGATTCCATCCAATCCAGAAATGGATCCCATCCTCGTTCGACCTGAAGACAATGTCGATTTCAAAATCCTTGGATCTATCCGGGGCGTGATGCGTTTTTACAAATAAACCTTAGCCCTATTGCAGAAACAGGCCTTCCACTAGCTCTGTTGCAGAAAATGTCCTCTCATTTCATCACAATCTAGGCGGAGATTGTTGGGGATGAGAGGGCCTTTTTCCGTTTGTAAACAGATACCCTGAGGCAGATCCCCGGTCAGACAGCCTCCGGTTGACTAGAAAAAATTGTTCTTTACATTTCTCGTGGCTGCGCTAGAGTATACGCCGCCGATTTCCAGTAAATGGAAATGTTATTTCATTAACCTTTTTTGCCTTTAGGAATTATTATCATGGCAGACGAAAAAAAACAGCCCCAGGGTCTCCAGTTCCAGATTAACGAAGCTACAGCACAGGGTCTCTATGCTAACCTCGCTATCGTCAGCAACATGGACAGTGAATTCATTCTTGACTTCGCTTTTGTTCAGCCCGGCCAGAACCCCGTTAAAGTTCACAGCCGCATCATTATGAGCCCGAAACAGGCTAAACGCCTTGCCGTTACCCTCTCCAACGGTATCGTTCAGTATGAAGAAAAACACGGCACAATCGATATCTCCAATCCCGAAGCCAAGTAATTCTTCCTTCTGATGAATTCTTAAAAGCGCTGCCTTTCTGGCAGCGCTTTTTTTGTACTCAGTCACCTTATTTCGTTCTTCACGTCTGAACACTGTTATGAATATTTATGCGGTCATCTGCGCTGCCGGGGCCGGTTCCCGCATGGGACAGAACAAGGCTTTATGCAAACTTTCTGATCACGAGACTTTTCTCGAATCCATCGTCAACTCGCTTCACGCCTGCTCAATCGGGAATATCGTCGTCGTTACAGGCGCTCAGGACCAGATAGTGCGCAGTGTGCATCACAATTTGCCTGTAAAATGGTGTTATAACGAACGCTATCAGTCCACTTTTATGCTCGAATCCTTGACTTGCGGTCTTCAGCTCGTTCCTGAACAGGCTGCTGTTATTCATTGGCCAGTCGATTGCCTTTTCATTCACCCAGATGACTTAAAAACTTTAATTCATGCACCAGAATCCCCACTCGCCGTATTGAGCTGGAATCATGAACCTGGTCATCCTTTGCGCATTGCACCTCAAACAGCCGAAATACTTCGAAAAAATGCGGATAAATACAGCAGTTTGCGGGAATTTGTGGAGTCTCAGAAATGCCTTTGCATCGAAGCAGCCCATGAATCATTGCTCAATTGCAATGATCCACAGACGCTCGATGCGTTTTGGAAAGAAAAACGCTGAATTATGGCGTTTCGGAAAGAACTTCTTCCAGCATGCTGATGATGGCTTCGTCGTCAAATCCACCATCGATTTTTCGACCATTGAGGAAAAATGTCGGCGTCGTGGTGACGCCATTGATCAAGCCTTCTTTCTTGGAATTTGCGACGGTTTTTCTCACTTTCGGGTCTTTCATAAGCTGGTTCATTTTATCAGCATCCAAGCCAAGGTCTTTGCCCCATTCGGTGATTTTGGCGACTGTAAATGCATCAAAATTGTCATACGATTTGATCAGATAAGGCCAGGCTTGTCCGAGTTGTGCAGCCGCTTCAATTCCGAGTGCGGCCGGTGTCGCATTGTCGTGTGATTTGATCGGAAAATACCGCAAATTCAAAGCAATTTTGTCTTTTAATGGCGAGTTTTCCAAAACGTGAATCAGTTTAGGAATATGACGTGAACAATATGGACAACGGCCGCACAGATAAACGCTTAAAATGACTTTGGATTTCGGATTGCCCCAGACTTGTTCAGGCCTAAATTCAATCACGGATGCCGGTTTCGTTTTGTCCATGGCACTGGCGCGATTGGCAATGTTTTTTTGAATTTCATCCGGTTTTTTGTTTTTTGACGCCAACCGGCAGATTTCATTGGCGAGAAACTCGGGTGTTTTGCAGCTTTTATCTGCTTTTTTCAGGCATTCGCTGACGGATTCAGTGCAGCAGCCATATGAGTGAATGGCATTC
>JAZRWV010000481.1:0-3473 GCA_045599925.1 Myxococcota bacterium | reverse complement strand
TCAATATCCCCGCCTCCCTCGAAAATATTAATTCTTTCGAATACCCGGAAAATGATCAGGCAAAAGCCGCCGGTCCGGCCGGTATCGGCGGTGATTCACCCGCCGGCGCCGATGCTTACGGTCTCGATGGACTCCCAGGAACTGCTGCTTTCTTTAAATCGTTCACCGAATCTTAACATTTCATTACGACCGGGCAGTGACTCCCTTTTTCGCGACTCCACCCCGGTCTTTTTTCTTGACCTTTCACAGCCGCACTGTTATAAGCTCCGCCGTTCAAGCGTTCGCGTTTGAGCGACATGTATGCCAGTGTAGCTCAGCTGGTAGAGCGGCGCATTCGTAATGCGCAGGTCCACGGTTCGAGTCCGTGCACTGGCTCTTGCATACATGTCATTGCCAGCATACCGGCAGTAAGCCAGTGTAGCTCAGCTGGTAGAGCGGCGCATTCGTAATGCGCAGGTCCACGGTTCGAGTCCGTGCACTGGCTCTCTTAAAAGGCGTTTCCACAAGAAACGCCTTTTTTTTTATCCCAAAATAGCGAAAATAATTATTGTTTGCATTCATTCCAATGCGATTCATATCCCCCCTGATGCGGGCTGACATTGCACATAAATAAAAGGCCGTATGCGCCAGCATAGGCCTTTTCGCGCGGCGTATCCGGCAAAGCCGGATAGCGCGCCTCCATCCCCCAAAAACAACAGCTCATTGTACATTTATTATCCCCTACATGTCGGATATTTCGCGCCTTTTTTATAAAAATCTGATATTCTTATGGGTTTGTGCGCTGTTTGTGCGCAATTATATCCAGTTTTGTAGGTGCGGCATTGTGCCGCTATTGTTTTATTTCCCTTTAACCAGAGAGAAACTATGATTAAAAAGGCGTGGAAATTCCTGCTCGACAATTCGCTGCTGCTCGTCATCGGCGCAGTCATCGCAATTGTCTGGGCAAACTGTGGTGAAGCGGCTCAAGAGGCTTATCACCACATTCTTCACTGGCACCTGGATGGTATGAACAATACCCTCTTCGGGTCAGACATGTTCGAAGCCGGAAAACCGGTTCTGAATGCCGATGGCGTTCAGATGAAGCAGTTCGACGTTCATTTCTTCATCAATGACTTCTTGATGGCATTCTTCTTCATGAGCGCCGGCAAGGAAGTCTTCGAAGCCACATTCCCCGGCGGTGCCCTTCACAACCCCAAACAGGCTGCAACCCCGCTGATTGCAACAGCCGGCGGCGTTCTTGGGCCGATTGGGGTTTACTGCCTCATCGTTCTGCTCTTCTCGGGCATGTTCGGTGCCACAGATGGTGTCGTCACAGAAACAGTCGTCGATGCCGCCGGTAATTCCTTTGAACAGCAGGTCAGCCTTTTTCAGGGGTGGGCCGTTCCAACCGCAACGGATATCGCATTCAGTGCCATGATCGCCCGCATTATCTTCGGCGGCCGTCATCCCGCAGTTCCCTTCCTGCTCCTGCTTGCCATCGCTGACGACGCCGTCGGCCTCGTCATCATCGCCTGCTTCTTTGGTTCCGGCTTTGGTGTCAATACGCTCATCGGTCTCGGTGGCGTCGTTGCCCTTTGCCTTTTTGCTTATTTCGTTCTCAACAAAAAAATGCACTGCAATGCCTGGTGGCCGTATTTCCTGCTCATGATCGGCAGCTGGTTCCTGTTCGGTTATGCCGGCATTCACTGCTCACTCGGCTTCATTCCCCTCGTCGTCTGCATGCCTCATGCTGAAAAGGACGAAGGCGTTCACACCGACGACGAACGCGGCAAAGTCGATGCCCTCAACAAACTCCAGTCCGCTTTCTATGTTCCGACCGAAATCATTCTCGGCGTTTTCGGTTTCGCCAGTGCCGGCGTTGCCTTCACGACCTTCGGTTTCCCGACGGCTTGCGTCGCACTCGCCCTTATCATCGGAAAAATGGTCGGCATCTTTGCTTTTGGCGGCATTTCCGGCAAACTCCTCGGTCTGCCCGGCGACATGGGCTACAAGGATCTGCTCGTTCTCGGTTCGGCTGCCGGTATCGGCTTTACGGTCGCCCTCTTTGTAGCCGGTGTCGCTTTCCCCGATGGCGGAACAAAAGACGCAGCCAAGATTGGCGCTTTGCTCTCACTTCTCAGCATGGTCGTTGCCTTCGGCCTTTCAAAAGTCTGCAAGACGGAACGACGCGCATAATTGTTTTGGTACCGCCGCCTATGCCTGAACGGCATACGGCGCGGTTTCGGCCTATTTCATACGGCCTCAAAAAAGCCGCTATTCCTTTGGAATACGCGGCTTTTCGTTTATGATGACCACAAAACCTGTCTTACAACACGTCGTTATTTGTTTTCTCCATAGACTTCAAATTCAAGCAAATTCACGGCAGTTGCGCTATCGCTGATCTTTTTGACGCCAATCTGAATCCGTTCAATTTGGCTCGGTGCTATGAAGTTTCCTGTAAAAAAGTAAGTATTGAGCCCATTGGCATCGTAATATTTTTGATATGAAATGGCATCGGACGAATACAGGACTGTCCACTGCCCATTGGAATATCCCAATATATCGCAGGATATTATTGCCTTATCGGCAGTAAACAAAGCAAAGCTGTCGACGTTTACCGGCGTTTTAAACGAATAACCAATTAACGAAATATAGCTTCCGCCTTCAGTTCCGTCAGCTTTATACTTGGTCGTTTTGGATTTGATCGTCCAGACCATCGGCTTATGGGATGTGGTATAGGCTCGATAACCATCGCACAAAGAAGCCATTCCGCCATTGGTAATACTGCCATATCCCTGTCGTCCCCAGGTGTGATCCGCTGTTTGTCGGAAAACATTTCCAAGCCTGGATGACATGTAATCTTCAACACTCGTTTTTTGTGCATCCTTAACGGTTTGTTCGCTGATTTTCATGACGTTCCTGCCCGTCGTAAGATTCGTGCTGAATTTGACACGGATATCTTCCTGGCATTTCGAACATTTGGCTTTGCCAATCCCTTCTGTATTGGTCGTTGCCTTAAGATAAACGGTGTTCACGGTATCAAACACATGCTCACACGAACTGACTTCCTTAACGGGATTGACGACGTTGATTTCTTTTTTGATGTCGGTCATCGAATTGTTTTTATTGCTATACAGTATATCGATGAATTTCTTATTGCATGCAGTGGAGCTGGCTTTGTAATAACTCTCCATCTTTGACTTGGAGTACTGCATGTTGCCAAGTTTGGATGCCGGAACATTGGTTAAAACGGAATAAGCTGTTGCCGCTGTAATATAGCCGGAGAGCATATTCGGGTGATGATATTTCACCGAATTATTGTCATATAGAACAAAATAGTCTTCGCGCTTGTATTTGGGGTAAAAGTTTTTGGCGACCTTTCCCCAGTTGGCATATTCAATCCTTTTTGTTGCATCGAGACTTGTGTTGAGGTCTTTAATAGCATCGGTGTATTTGCTAACACAGCTCTTTTGGTAATCATATTCCTGAATTAA
>JAZRWV010000480.1:0-1605 GCA_045599925.1 Myxococcota bacterium | reverse complement strand
CAGGGGAAATAGCCGCCGCGCGTCCGCCGTATTGCCAACGGCAATAGGCGGCGTCCCCCAAGGCACTTATGGTCATTATCATCTATTTTTCGTCTATTGCAAAATGACAGTTTAGTTTCGACACGCTTTTTCAGTAAATTTTCCCGTCAAAACTAAAATAACAGTTTTGATTTGACGAATATTTTGACATAATGATACGCCTCTTATGCGACGAGTCGGCGAGTTGCAGAGAAAACGAATTGTGGCAAAAATAGGGAGATTTGGGCGATGCGATACATCAAGCGAGCATGTGAAGAAACCATCTGTAACCTATCAGAAATGTTCCCGATCCTCCTTGTCACTGGACCGCGGCAGGTGGGCAAAACGACTGTGCTTCGAAGGTTAGCCGACAAAAAGCGTAAATACGTGACGCTCGACGATCCCGACATTCGACGTCTTGCAAAGCACGATCCCGCACTATTCCTTCAGCGATACACACCGCCTGTGCTCATCGATGAAATCCAATACGCTCCAGAATTACTGCCATATATCAAAATGCAGGTCGATGATACGCACGAAAAAGGCAGTTTCTGGCTCACCGGTTCACAAGCTTTCCAACTGATGGCTAATGTCAGCGAAAGCCTCGCCGGTCGCGTAGGCATCATCAATATGTTAGGGCTCTCGAATGCAGAAATCTATGGTTACCGCAACGTGCCATTCTCGACGTCACCGCAACACCTGATGGCGCGCATTTCAGAGCCCGGCATTCAAAATATAAGTCTCAATGATATCTATAAACGCATTTTCCGCGGTTCGATGCCAGAAATGATTGCAAACCGCAAAATGGACTGGGAAACCTATTATCGCTCATATGTCGACACCTATTTACAACGCGATATTCGTGATATAATCCAGGTTGCTGACGCGATGCAATTCTATCAATTCATGACCGTCGTTGCTGCACACACCGCGCGCCCCGTCGTATATCAGGAATTGGCAGAAGCTGTGGGCATCTCCGCACCAACTGCCAAGAAGTGGCTTTCAATCCTCGTTTCATCACATATCATTGCGCTCGTTCAGCCCTATGCCAATAATATATTAAAACGCGTTGTAAAAATGCCTATTATGCATTTTCTTGACACAGGACTTGCTGCATATTTATTACGTTGGAGCAGCCCGGAAACTCTGGAAAATGGAGCCATGAGCGGCGAATTTTTTGAATCATTCGTATTCAGCGAAATTTACAAAAGTTATATCAATGCAGGTAAAGAGCCACCGTTATATTATTATCGTGACAAGGACCAGAAGGAGATCGATATTCTCATTTATTATGACGGAAAACTATCCCCCATTGAAGTCAAGAAATCAGCATCTCCCGGTGTCGTGGCCATTAAAAATTTCAGTGTTTTAAATCCGTTAAAAGCAACAAATGACTTTGAAAAATTCGGAGTACTGAAAACGAGCGTCACCCACGGATGCGTCATTTGTATGGCGAGTGATCTGCTTCCCATCGACGCCGACAATTGGTTTGTTCCTGTTTGGTTAATTTGATGTGGATGAGAATAGCCGCCGCAAGCGAGCCGTATTGCCAATAGAGCCGTGTCGCGACACGGCTTTATTGGCAAT
>JAZRWV010000479.1:0-1944 GCA_045599925.1 Myxococcota bacterium | reverse complement strand
GGTGGTATTGATATGTGTAAAGCTATGCAGGAAATCATTGAAAAAGCACAAAAGGATGGATTTGAAAAAGCCAACAAAGAAATTCAACAGGCTAGAGACGATGCACAACAGGCTAGAGACGATGCACAACAGGCTAGAAATATCATAGCTCTCGCAGTTTCTAATATGATGCAAATGGGCCAATCCCAAGAAGCGATTGCCCAGGTACTCGGTATGTCTTTGCAGGACGTTCAGGCGATCTGCACGAATTCATGAGAAAGCGCAGATCTGGGTAAAGCCGTAAAGAAGGTGCTCCGCGAGTGTGATGTTCGCGGAGCACATGGGTGGCATTATTTCGTTACTTCGTTAACGATTTCAACGGCCTGAGACTGGATTTTTGCGAGGTGTTCAGCGCCTTTAAAGCTTTCTGCATAGATTTTATAGATATCTTCTGTTCCGGAAGGACGAACGGCGAACCAGCCGTTTTCGGCGCAGATTTTGAGGCCGCCGATGGGGGCATTGTTACCCGGAGCATTGGTCAGAATGCGTTCGACTTTTTCGCCGGCGAGTTCCGAAATCTTGATTTGATCCGGAGTGAGACAGCCTAAAAGCTTGCGCGTGCGGGCATCTGCTGCGGTTTCGATACGTCCGTAGGCCGGTTCGCCGTATTTCTGAACATGGGCTTCATGGCGTGCATGGGGATCAAGTCCGGTTTTGGCTGTCATTTCCGCAGCGAGTAGACATGGAATGATGCCGTCTTTATCAGTTGACCAAACGCCGCTATCGAATGTGAGAAAAGATGCACCCGCAGATTCTTCGCCGCCAAATCCGAGGAATTTGGCGAATAAGCCATCGACAAACCACTTGAATCCAACGGGAACTTCATAGACTTCGCGACCAATACCGGCACAGACGCGATCGATGAGTGCGCTCGAAACGAGTGTTTTACCGACCTTCATGTCTTTGGGCCATTTTTCTCGCGTGCTGTAAAGGTATTCAATCATAACGGCCAGGTAATGATTGGGATTCATGAGACCAGCACGAGTAACGATGCCATGTCGGTCACCGTCCGGATCGTTTGCAAATGCCAGATCGAATTCGTTTTTCATGCCAATAAGAGATGCCATGGCATAAGGTGATGAGCAGTCCATGCGGATTTTGCCGTCGTGATCGCGCGTCATAAAGTCAAATGAAGCATCAATATATGGCTGGGTATTCGTCATGTTGAGATGATACATCTCGGCGATTTCGTTCCAGAAATCGAGTGTTGATCCGCCAAGTGGATTGACACCGAGATGAATATTGGAGGATGCGATGGCATCCATGTCAATGATCTGACGAAGTTCTTCGCAGTAGGGGCGAATATAATCTTCTTCGTGAATGTGTTCATGTCTGCGCGAAGCGGCAAGTGCAATGCGTTTGACGTCTTCGTTGTTGTCACGAAGCAGTTCATTGGCGCGATCCTGAATCCATTTGGTCGTTGTAGTGCCAGCAGGACCGCCAGTCGGCGGGTTGTATTTGAATCCGCCATACATCGGCGGATTATGAGACGGGGTGATGATAATGCCGTCTGATCGCGAGCAGTCATCGTCCGATAGTCCTGCATTATGACGAAGAATGGCGTGACTGATGACCGGCGTCGGCGTATAGGTCAGACCGCTCTGGACGACGGTTTCGACGCCGTTTGCACATAAAACTTCGAGTGCCGTGATAAAAGCAGCTTCGCTGAGTGCATGGCTGTCCATGCCGATATACAACGGACCGCGAATGTTTTCTTTTGCACGATATTCCGCTACGGCCTGGCTGATAGCCTGAATATGCATTTCGTTAAACGAGGCTTTGCTCGAAACGCCTCGATGACCGCTTGTACCAAAAGAAACCTGACATGCAGGATCATTCATATCCGGTCGAATCGTAAAATAATCGGACATCAGACGCGGAATGTTTGTCAAATCGCGAGGATCG
>JAZRWV010000478.1:0-2663 GCA_045599925.1 Myxococcota bacterium | reverse complement strand
TTTGGAACTTCCACTTCCAAGTTTGGAACTTCCACTTCCAAGTTTGGAACTTCCACTTCCAAGTTTGGAACTTCCACTTCCAAGTTTGGAACTTCCACTTCCAAGTTTGGAACTTCCACTTCCAAGTTTGGAACTTGCATTTCCTAAGGATGAATGATGAAGCTTTGGATTATGGCTGCATTCTGAATTAAGCGAAACGTTACTGGAATTCGTTTTTGATTCAGCATCATTAAGCAAATTCTCTAATCGAGCGTTGAAAATACTATCGTCCTGTGCCTCAACAAGATTATGATTTTCGTCCATATTATCAGACACATTTCCATCGACATCTGTCGGCTTCTCAACCACAGTATGAATCTCTTGCTCTTTCGGCTCTTCCATCTCATCGATGTCAGCAATTTCCGGTTGTCCAGACACATCATTATTCATACTCGTTACCTCTTCAAACATTTTGCTCATTCATATGCCAATTTTCTAGAACGCAGCCATTTTATTTTATCACATTTATCATGGAATAACCAAAAATAACGCATCATACTTAGTTCATCCCCCTCCCCCATAATGCAAAGAACGAAAAATGGCGCATTCACAAAGGAATACGCCATTTAAAACACGTCAAATATCGTTGAGATTACACACGATAACTGTCGTTGAAATTATTCTTCACACACTGCTGTTTTATCTTTCGTGGCACATTTCATCATTTGTCTGCGGCAGTCCTCAACTTCAACAGTCGATACCTGAGTTATTTCATCCGTACCACAACGAATTGCGAAGCCATTTTCCAAACATTTTGCATCAAACGTCTCGGGATCGCACTCCGTCCCAATAAGCGTTTCATCCAAAATCGTTGACCCATCCGAATTAAACCCATATTTGCTCGTTTTGAGAACATCAGACTGAATATAGCCAATATCTCTCCTGTCTTTGATACAGGTTGTGGAAACATAGTTCCAGACAAAATTCTCCGAATCAAACACAATCCGGAGATCCTGCTTATAAGCCACTGGATCACAGGGATATTTACAGTCTGCATGTATGATTTCCACATTTTCGGAATCTACAGTTTCAATACAGACTTCCCCCTTCAGCACAGAACACTCTTTTTCGATTGAAAAATCAGCACTACACTGATGAATTTCAAATCCCTGACAAACTTCCGATTCCGGAGAGAGTGCCTTGCAAGCTGTTCCTGCACCGACACAAGCATTATTCAGACACTGGCCGGCACAATCCATTTCAATGGAGGCGCCACTTACCACCATGCTCAACACTTTTTCCGACTTACAAACTGATTCAGAGTCAACTTTTTTGAGTATTTCACCATTGTAACAAACCTCATCGGCTTCTCCGAATTTATAGGCGATATCACCATTTTCACAGGTCAGCAAAACGTTATCACTCATACAAACCGGCTTAAACAGACTGCAATCAATGGAACTGCACACATCGTCCACACAACCATCCTTGCAGCTCAACTCAAAATAATCATACTCTGCGCCCCAAGCTTCTGTGTTCTCATCAATGCATACGGACTGTGTTTCATTCATACAGGTACCGTTCATGCAGCTGTGTTCACACTCCACAATTCTATATTCATCGGAAGCGTTTCGAATCAAAAGTTCTTTGTTATTCAAACAACGCGCAGTCTCATCTACAACGCATTGTTTATTATCGCATTTATAGTAGCAGTAAACCTCATCTTTCATACCATCCACGCAAGCAATGAGTGACTGATTGTCATCCGAACAGACGGATTCAGTGCATTCAGCCATCTTGCATTTCCCCTTATCACAACCGTAGGAACAGGATGAAGAAACGACATACCCTTCAATACACTCCAGGAGTTCATTATTTTCGCCACAAACAGTCTGTGTGCATTCCGGCGGATTACATTTGCCCTTATCACATCCAAACTCACAGTCTTTAGGGATAATATGTCCATCCTGGCATTCCAGAAGCTTATTATTTTCGCCACAAACAGTCTGTGTACATTCAGCTTCATTGCATCGTCTATCACTGCATCCAAACTGGCATTCAGTTGGTTTGTCGGCCCAAAGCCCATCATCACAAACATAGAGCAGATTTCCGTCGCATTCGTCGTGATCGCAAACAGGCCCACCACATTCGCCAGATTCCCAGATACATCCATAATAACAGGATTCCTGTCTCACCCACCCGTCTGTACAAACGTCAAGATTCCAGTCATCATGACACTGCGTAAATTCGCACTCATGACCAACATTCAGAAAACAGCCTGCATAACCAAACTCATCTATGCCACAGACCTCGCGCGATAAGCATTCCGTAGTCTCTACATAACCATCAATACAGCTCGTTGGACGCGAACTGTCAAAACAGTAATCCTGGAATCCGGGCAATTCAACCCACTCATCAAAGGGGTCATAAGAACACGACTTTCCATCATCTGAGTTGAAGAAACAGCCGCTCATACTAAACAGACATAAAATGGCAACAGAAATAACAAAACATTTTTTCATGATGTCCTCCACAATCATCTGAATGCCTAAACAGGCTAAAATATAGCAAATATGAGTGGATATCAATATTTCGACTTTTTTCACACGATTTTATAGCTCAGCCGGGGCTTTGCCCCGGCCCCTACTTAAGAGCTACAGTTCACAATATGAAATGCGCTTCGT
>JAZRWV010000477.1:0-6996 GCA_045599925.1 Myxococcota bacterium | reverse complement strand
ATACGCCCGGGCATTTTTTATCTGATTTTATCTGACAAAATTGCCGTTCCGGCGATTTGGTTCAAGCGTTTAAGACTGCTGGCGATTTCTGCATCTTCCTTACAATCTCGCAGTTCCAATTCCACACCAGCCGAAGCAAATATCTGAAGACTCATGCAGGAGACGTCAGATGGATTGTTATTTTGACATGCTTCATCGAAATCTTTCTTATGATTTTCGATGATTTTGGCATTTTGCGTCATCCAATTCTTTAAAAGTTCACGTCTTTGCTCGCAATTATCATTTTTACTCAATTGAGAAGCCAAATTGAGCAAATCTTGAGATAGAGGTTCCGGCGAAGGAACTGTCTGAGCATCCATACACCCCTCGAATGCGAAGCCAATAACTAATAGCAGTGGATAAAAGCGATGATTCATGGAGAATTGTTCAAAAAGAGCAGGTGCAGGCGTATTGGTGCCAGCCAATAGCCTGCACGGTCGAGGCGTATTGGCTTTTTAAGCCAATAGCCCGGCCAGACAAACCAAAATATTACATATCGGGTTTCCAATCGGGAATTTTTCCCCAGTCACCATCATTTGCGCGCAAAGCCTCGATAAGCGTCATCATCTGAGACTTGGACATATGCGGTGAAATCATATATTCGCGAGCAAACTCTGCATCCTCAAGCGAAATATCGACTCGCGGCAGCAACTTCTCGCCAAACACGATATAGGTTGGCAGCAAGTTATGATTGAAATGCTCACCCTTTTCGCCATTGATGAGATGCGTATCGATGTAGGGCGGATGATTCGCGTAAAGATTGACGAAAGTCAGTGTTTTCGGGAGGATTCCGTCATTTTGTCGCACAGGTCGCGGGCCACCGCCAAGAGCGCCGGCATGAAGGTAAATCACGCCACCCAAATGTGCAGGAAAATAGGCATGCTGATGACCGGAAATGACGAGCTGAACGCCATATTTTGAGAACAAGTCCGCGACTCTGTCATCGCGCAGAATTTCCGTCGGCTTAATTGTCGTTATCGGAAAAAGCGGCACATGGAAGAACACAACCGGTGCATATTTGCTCGGATTGTGAGCGAGCTGATTTTCGAGCCAAGCATATTCCTCGTCAGGCATGGCATCAAGCGTCGTCGAATCGACAGCGACAAAGAAAATGCCCTTGAGCTGGAACGAATAATTGAGCGGATAGAGAGCGTCATCGACGTAGTCGAGTTCTGGCTTTCTGGCATTCCATTCATCAATATAGATTTCGCGCTCCTTTTCATACTTTGGGTAAGCCGAACCGTCGTGATTTCCGGAAACCTGAGCCATTGGAATACCGGCTTCTTTGAGGCGATCCGTGACATTGGCATGAAAACCGACCCACATTTTTTGATAATTGAGTTTCGGCTTTTGTCCGGCAACCATATCACCGATATTCAATACGATATCGGGCCGATCCTCGATAATCATATCGATGCCTTTGACAACTTCGGAATCGTACAGATCAGAGCCATAACGTCCATTCATATCCGAAATGATCGCGAGCCTCAGAATGCGTTCTTCGTCGGGTTCAACGGTCACATCGGGAAGAGGTGCTTCCCTTGCTGCAGCCATCTGAATTTCATTTTCGACAGCATTCTGCGTTTCTTCGGTCTGTGCGACGGGAACTGCAGGTGTTGTCGTCGATGAAGACGTCGCACAGCCACTGCCGCAGGATATCGTCATGGCTGCGCTCAAAGCAGCGACAAGCTGCATCATATTTTCAATTCGTCCTTGAATTTTCATAGCAGTTCTAATCATTAATGCCACATTCATAAATGGCAGATTGGCAATGAACACCGTGAGCAACAACGGCTATAGAGCATATAAAAAAATGAATGTCCAATTACAACAGCAAATTCATGAATGACATATTATAGCTCAGGTGGGTGGATTTCCGGGACTTTGCCCCCCTCTTCTCAGTTCGCAATATGAAATGTATTTCGTTTCCCGAGCCTGTTGCCTCTCCAACTTATTCCGGCACATTTGCACACTGGGCTCTGCGGTTTTCGCCATTCACAGGATGGCGAAAAGCCTCGGCCTCCCTTTGGTGAAATCCGGAGCAAAGCCCCAAGTGAGTAGTAACCATTTTCAACCACTGTTTATGCCCAAACGCACGTTTTTTCATAAACAGCAAAAAAGCCGATGCACACGGCATCGGCTTTATAACTTTTATCGAAATTGTAACCTGTTATCTTTTAGAACAGAACTACTGTCAGATTACCCCACTTCTGCGCACGCAGGAACTCTTGTATCACACCCGAGACCACTAACGCAGTCATCATTTGTTTCGCAATATTCACCTTTCTGGGCTTTGCGGCATTTGAGGTCCGTTGAATCGCAGACGAGATTGCCGACGCAGTCGTCATTATCTACGCAGGCATCGTCAAGCTGGCAGGTATTGGTGTCTTTGCAATCTTTGGGAGCTTCTGAGCATACATTTGCAGTACAAACGAGCTCGCCAGCGCAGTCGTCATTATCTTCGCAGGCATCGTCAAGCTGGCAGGTATTGGTGTCTTTGCAATCTCCCGCAGTGCTGTGACATGCCTTAAGCTCTTCTTCACAGGCACCTTCAACATCCAGATCCTCATTTGAGCAATTCGATTCAGCGCAGTCTCTGAGTGTATCAATTGCACAGTTCAGCATAGAGATTCCCGAATCCGGACAGCCTTGCACCTCACTTTCGACAAACGTCTTGCACATAGAGGGATCTTCCCCAAATGCATCAGCCCCAAACATCTGTGCCATCAAATCACAATATTCATTAATGAGATCATCTTTGGACACCGTGCAGATATTGTCCTCGCTGCAGACGAGGTCGCCAATGCAATCATCAGATTCGACACAGGAATCACCTGCATCGCAGGAATTATCATCTTTACAATCTGTTACTGCGCAGTGGTCTTGAACACACACCATTTTATCCGGAAGGATGCTCAGGCAATCGGTATTATCTTCACATTCGTCACCGACATCAGCAACGGGTGCGCCACAGACTTTATATTCATTTTTACAGCTGCTGACCATCTCAGCCAAATAACAATTCTCCGTAGCACAGTTAGCACTTTCCAACACAGATACACTGCATGAAAGAAGTGCGTAACCATTTTCATCGCCACAGCTTTGTACCATTCCACTTGCGACTTCCTCTTCGCATGTTTGGAGAGTACCCTCCGACTCAAAAGCTAATGACAATTCACAGTACTGTGTGATGAGTGTATCCATGCTCACCTGGCAGATATTATCAGAATTGCATTCGAGGCCGGCATCGCAGGGAAGCCCATCAGCGCCAGCAGCGATTTCGCGGCAGGCATTGCCTTCAGTTCCTTTATTATCAGCTACTGCACATTCCTTATTATCAGCATCACAGCCATTGGCACAGGATGTACCCGCACCCCACTGACCATTGCTGCAGACATAGGCAGAACCATTTTCACATTTTTCTGCGCCGTTGGTGCATTCAGTGACAGGCAAAGGCTTGCCGAAGGGAACACATTCGCCAACACCGGAATCATTAACATGGCAGAATGTATTGGCTGCACAGTCTTTGACTGTGAGCATACCACCTTCACAAACCATGTATTTTTGGGCGCTCAGGCATTCAGTCTGATAGGCATCATCACATTTCAAATCATTGTAAGCACCTTCCTCACAGGCGTTCATGGAAGCTGCCACACCGGCAAAGAAACAAATCGCAAACAGTTTTTTATTCATAGCAGAACTCCACATAAAAGAAACACGGCATAAAATTTACGCCGTAAAATTGACGAAGTGTTTATAGATTTTTTGGAATAAAATATCAAATATCACATCAATAAACAAAAATGCCGGGCGTATCGCAGAAAGCCCGGCCAAAGCCGCGTATGGCAAAGCCATAGCGGCGATCGATGCGCGTATCGCAGATAGCGCATCCGCCTAATCACAAATTCTATCCATCAGCATGTGAATCTGCTCATCCGACATTCCCCCATCCTTCAGATAATTCTGAACAGATTTGGAATAATCCATCCGGACTAATTTTTCCGCATCAGATTCATTGGAAAGATATACAAGCATGGGATCAAACAACAGAGACACAATGGAGTCATAACTGCCGACTCGATTATTTTTCGTAATCTGATAATAAATCTCATACGATTTCATGTAATCAGACTTCATTTCTTCGTATTTGGAATCCGCAATGAAATTGCGGCGATACCGATGCAACAACCCAAACTTTATTTTCGTTTTTCCAACCCGAACCACACGTCAAATCAGAGGATTTTTTGCCAACACAAATGAATAACATGATATAATGAAACACCATTGATGTGCCTGTTAAATCAAATGAATATTCAGCAATTCAAACATAAAGGAAATCAGCATTGAAACTTAGAACAATTCTCTTGATTGCCGCTATCGGCTGCCTTTTTCCAAACTATTCATCAGCCCAATCGCCATCGAGTGATCAATCGACAAAAGAAAATGCATCTGACGCAACCAATCCAACAGAAATAATAAAACAGGCAGAAATAAAGACGGATGAAGTTCAGCAGCCGCAGACAATTCGCGACGATGAGAATCACGACGAAGCCACAAATACCTCCATTGACCTGCCAAAAAATGCTCCAAACCACATCAGCAAATCATTGCCGAGACTTTCGTATATTGACAGGGTGTTAACAATTGCTTTTGCCTTAAAAAATGCAAAAGACTCAGACATCACCGAAAATACAGATGTCAATGCCCGCGACGATAAAAGCAGAACGAAATTGATGATAAGTGCTGAAGCGGGCGATATTGATGCCGTCAATGCATTGATTGCGGCGGGTGCATATGTCAATGCATGGGATTATAATGGTAAGACAGCACTGATGTATGCCGCAAATGACGAGGTATTCAATGCGTTGATTGCAGCCAAAGCCCAAGTGAAAGGAACGGACGACAGCGGCAGAACAACCCTGTTCTTTGCCCCGAGTGCTAACGCAGCAAAAATGCTGATGAAATTAGGGGTAAAGGCAAAAGATAAGAATCTTGAAGACAAAACCCCGCTCATGTTTGCGCAAAATGTAGAGATTGTTAAATTATTGATCGATGCGGGTTCCGATCCAAACGCCAAAGACTTTGAAGGCAAAACTCCGCTTATGTATGCGCAAAATGCAGAGATTGTTAAATCACTGATTGATGCAGGAGCAGAGCCGAATGCCAAAGACCTTGATGGCAAAACTGCACTCATGTTTGCGCAAAATGCAGAGATTGTTAAATCACTGCTCGATGCTGGTGCAGAGCCGAACGCCAAAGACAATAAAGACAAAACTGCACTCATGTATGCGCAAAATGCAGAGATTGTTAAATCGCTGCTCGATGCAGGTGCAGAGCCGAACGCCAAAGACAATAAAGACAAAACTGCACTCATGTATCCGAAGGATGCTGAGAGTATCAAACTGCTGATCGAGGCCGGAACCGAGCCAAAAGTAATAAGTGCTGAAGGCAAAACTTCGCTCATGTTTGCGATGGATGCCGAAAGCGTCAAACTGTTGATCGAGGCTGGGGCCTACCCAAAAGCAAAAGACAAGGATGGCAAAACTGTGCTCATGCATGTGCAGGATGCCGGGAGTGTCAAATTGCTGATTGATGCCGGGGCCAATCTAACCCCTAAAGACGCTGAAGGCAAAACTGCACTCATGTATGCAAAGGATGCTGAGAGTGTCAAACTGCTGATCGAGGCCGGGGCCGATCCAAATGCAAAAGACAAGAATGGCATTACAGCCTTGATGCGCGCAAGTGACATCAATATCGTTAGAGCACTCATTGAAGCAGGAGCAGACGTAAATGCCCAAAATAACTACGGCCAAACAGCACTGCATTTGGCAAATACTCTCGAAAAAGTCTTAATCCTCATTGCAGCTGGAGCGGATGTTAATGCACCCGATCACAGAGGATGTTCACCGCTAATGCAATGTCATGATTTGAATATTTTAAAAGTGTTGATTGCGGCAGGAGCAGACGTAAACGTAAAATGTGACGGCGGAAATACAATTTTGATGAGAACCGGCTTCTTTGGTGACAAACACAAAGAAGCATTGACAACCATGATCGCGGCCGGTGCAGACGTAAATGCCAAAGACCAATACGGCTACACTCCACTAATGTGGGTTGAGGATGGGAAGAGCGCAAAAATCCTGATTGATGCAGGCGCAGACATCAATGCAACAAACATTAGAGGAACATCTGTACTGCAACATCATGAGGATGAAAATCATTTAGACGTATTAAAAATCCTGCTCGAAGCCGGAGCTGAGGCGACCGAGGATAAAAGAAAAGAGTGTTTGGAGAAAATCGAAGCCCACACCATGCCCGCAAATGAGTTTGGCGATGGCAAATCCCCCCTCTTAAAACTGCCGGCATCGACAAAAGATTCAAACCTTCTCTCGGAATTAAAGACCTTCAAATCGAATGTCGACTGCCATTTTATCAAGGGAAGCAAAAAAGCTTCAAATTACAAAGCACAGCTGATTGCCTGCGAAAATGCATACGAGGACATGATATATGCCAGAGACAATTACGAAAATATTGCCTATTCATGGTGCACAGATGAAAGATGGTGGGATGTCGGAGCTGGAATAAAGTATTGCAACGACAATATTTTTGCTGTGATTCGAGACTCCAAAACGGACACGGCAGCCATATACAGCCTTGGCAACATAGCAATAGAAGAAGAAGGCGAGTGGTATGGTTCAAATACAGACGTCAGTCTGAAAAATATTCAGACAGCAGACAGGTCAGGTCAGCAAGTACTCGAATTGACCTGGGAAACAATCAAGCAGGAACGTCAACAGGACGGCGAAGCCAGCACAATATACAGCACGTTAACACAACAATTCATGATTACCCTGAAAGAACAAGCCGAAATCATCAGAGAAGAGCCGATTTTGCGCATATACACTTCAAAATGCGAAGGCTCGGACTGTGAGCAATCTTGAATCTGATGGTATTTTT
>JAZRWV010000476.1:0-4022 GCA_045599925.1 Myxococcota bacterium | reverse complement strand
TCTATGGTATCATCTTCATGGCAACCGCATATTCCCGGAACGACTTTGTTGGGATCATCGATGCATTTGTCGATGCAGTCGGGGTAACCATCGTTATCGGTATCAGTGTCGGGCGTGTCGCATCCGCATATGCCAGGTTCTTTTTTGTCTGAGCCATTCGGACAGAGTGAAAGTTCTTTTTCAAGACAGTCCGGGGTGCCATTGTTATTTTCATCCAGCGAGTCATCTTTGTCGCATCCACACAATCCTGGTGCAGTTTTGTTCGGATTATCGGGACAAAAATCGGGGATAATTTCATCTTGATCTGCACAGCCAGCTAATAGAGTTGCAATACAAATACCAAGAAATACCGGACGCTTTTTCATATGAATTCTCCTCAAGGCGTAAGAACACACGAAATAAAGACAAAGTATTCTATGACATTACGAACGTGCTGTAAATGTTTATAGCCAATATTGTGGATTGTCGGCCGTATTGCTCCTGGGCAAGAGGCCGACAAGCGAGCCGTATTTCGCGGTACGCGAAAAAGGCGAGCGGCAGATGTCGCCAGAGACATCTGCCACAAAGGAAATAATAGAACAGCAAATTGATATATTACAGAGGAATTTGGTAATAAACTTATATGAGAATACCGAACGGCGTTTTCTATTTAGCATTGTATGTTTGTGTTCCGTTCATACCCGCAAAACGCAGTTCAATACAAGCTATGGAACAAATTATTTGCATTTAGCTTCGCCTATCGGCGGGATGGGCGAAGCTAAGGACGCATAGTGTTGTTACTATTTAATCTATTTGTTATTCAACAATTGAGGCTTGCGGGTTAACCATAGGAACTTTAATGGTTACGCCATTTTCAGTGATTTCTCTGGCTTCCCATTTGTTGCTATTGTAAGTTTCGTTTATAGTGGTGACGAATTCTGTAACATTTTCCGGTTCAAGCGGTGTAAATTTATTATCGAGATCTGCATAACTGCTGGCTTTTTGAGAATCATCGCGTTTGAGCCAGTATGTTTCGGTGACGTCGAAGACACTGTCATCAGTGGTGCTTTCTGTATATATCGTTGGAATTGTGTAATCGACAGTGCTATCGGTTGCTTTTCCATTGGAGTCTGTGGTTGTAAATTTGTTATAATTCGTTGAAACAACGACATGGTTGAGTAAAATATTGGTATATGAATTATAAGTTGAATAAATAAATCCGGTATATTCCGGTTCTTTGGTAAACACATTGGCATAAACGGATACATCTTCGAGATTACTAGAACCCAAGAAGGTAAAGAAATCAACGTTTTCGCCTTGTAAGTAGTCGAACTGGAATGAGCTGTTTCGGAGTGACAGAACATTATTATTGTTGTTGTTGTTTGCTATTGCAAATAACCATACATAATCGGAGCTCTGTAGATATTTGATTCTTAAGTCGACATTTTCTAAAGCCAAGTTGGTTACGTATTGGTCTGTTTCCAAGAATGTTGTGAAACCGGATATGATTTTATCGGCTTCATATTTTAAATTGGATATTTTGGTTTGGAAATTATATATGTATTCTGCAAAAAGAGCTGTGTTATCGCTGGCTACAATGTTGGAAAGCTTGACATCGATGCTCGATGCTTTGATTCCATAGAGTTCCCTAAAGAGCGGATAAAAATGATTTGCAGTTATGTTGCTTAGATTGGATTTGTACTGACTCGTATTTTTATAATCTTCGATATAATATTCGTTTGAGATTCCATAGATATTTTTTGCCTTGATATTGTTCATTGTAATATCGAAATTTGAACCGCTAATATAATTTCCGATACCATAAACGGCTGTTTCTTCATTTCCCAAAGTGATATTGTTTAATTTTGATTTCGTATCAGTTGTATTTTGTAAGTATTCACCGATTCCAAAAATGTTAACCCATGAACCGTCGTAATCGTTCTGATATTTGATATCGCTGATGCTGGTTGATAAGTTTTGGGAATTGTTTACACTGTTTGCAATTCCATATATATAATCTGAATTGGCGTTGTTGATGGTGACACTTGCATCTGTGAGGTTATTTGCTTCGCCAGTAATACCATAGAGATAAACAGGATCTAAGTTTTTGAGAGAGACAGCAATATGGTCATAGATGGAATATTCTGATATGTCCGCAGCAAGGCCATATAAACGACTATTTGAATACGAATTAATCGACTTGGCATTAGAAAGTCGAATGTCAATGTCTTTGACGAGAGAGTATTTTGATATATATTCAATACCACCAATAAAAATTTGATTTTCGCTAAAAGCTGGAGCAGTGAATTTAATATCAGATATTTCGACCTTTAAATCTTTGACAATACTGGTTTCCGTATTACTGAATAAACCACCAGCACCTGCAGCACAGAACATTCCACCGCAAACATAAGATTTGGGAGTGGCTTTTGCATTGAGCAGATACGAATGATATAGGGCACCTGCCAAACCGAAAAAGGATCCGCTTATGACTTGAATATTGCCTGAATAGGATACATCATTAAATAGACTGTCCATGGCTGTTTCTGCAAAGACAGCGCTATAGGTTCCTGTTTCACCAAATATTGACATTCCGTAGTCCCAGTTTCCCAGGCTGCTGACGTGTGTTATTGAGGATCTCACCACTTTTTGGGCAAATGCAGAAGATGCATTGCCTTTCATATCATAATCAAGTGTGACATTATCGATGGAGGATTCGAAGAAATTGTCGAATAATGGGTTCGTGAGAGCGCATCGCTTTGAATCGGCTTCAAATTTGATGTTTTTTCCATTACCGTCGATATTTGTCTGGCGCAAATCAAGCGAAGTCCATTTGCCTGCGCACCCCAAAGCAGTGTCTTCCATGGCAATGACATCAGCCATGTTGATGTCCTGCATTAGTTTGGCTTGTATCGTTGTATCTGTGGCTTTGGGGGATTTCAGGCACATGCCTATTTGAAGAGATGTTTCAGAGTCTTCCAATGGGATTGCTACTGATTGACAGCTGCCAAGACAATCCTGTTTCTGAACTCGACCATCCAGACATGAAGTTAGTTTGCCATCGCTGGAACAAACAGGAATATATAACTCAGCGTCACAACATTGATTGATTTCACCACCTTCGGTGATGCTGTCGCCATTGCATGCAATACAATAGGCTTCGTCGTGCATTTCGTCAGCGTCTTTGCATGTATAATCACATTGTGTTTTGGTGACTCTGCCGTCAATACAATTTAGCAGACTGCCGTCGGATGAACAGGAATTGGTGTAATTTGCAGAGTCACAACATGCATTTTCATTTCCGCCTGTTGTGAGCTTTTCATCACCTATGCAGGTTTTACAGACCAGTGAAGGATTTGGTTCTGCTTCGGTTGGGGCTGGTATTGAGCATCCGCCAACACAGGTGTATGCTGTGACAACATCATCCATACAAAAAAGAACTGTTGAACTGTCTTTACAGGTATCAACAAAATCAGATGTACAGCAATCGCCAACGGCACTTGGTGTTTCTGTTTCATTACAGGTTGTTGGTGATGTGGTAACGCATTGGGCAGGATTGGTTCCTTCCTGCTTGCAGACATTGCCTCGCTCACAATCAATTTCAGTCCAGAAATACCCGTTTTCGTCATCGAGGCAAACAAGTATTCTATTGGAGTCGATGCATTCCGCTTGTCTATATTCCAAATCGGTGCAGGGAAGTCCTGTTTTATCTATTTTACCAGCCTTCATTGAATCTTCGCTCAATCGCTTGAGATCGTAGGCTGACCAGATTTCAAAAATGGTATTACCATCGGTATCTGTGACGTAGTTGCAGTCTTTTCCTTCTTTGTTGATGGTCGGATTGTAGGGACAGGCGTCGAGGTTGTCATCGATTCCATCGCCATCGAGATCGCCGTATTCGCATCCGCTGCCAGTTGCTCCTTCAGCCGATTTGATTGGGTTATTTGGGCATGCATCCAGACAATTGATAACGCCGTCACCATCGCTGTCTACGATGTTTTCGGCGGAATCCGGTGTCATACAGCCGCAAAGACCTTTAAATA
>JAZRWV010000475.1:0-2686 GCA_045599925.1 Myxococcota bacterium | reverse complement strand
AACAGAAGTCTGAATCTGAGTCGTCAGCTCGTAATTAATCGTTCCAGCCCACGAAGCAAGCTGTTCTGCGCTGATGAATTCATCGCCCTGACGTCCGAGGAGCACGACCTCATCGCCGGCTTCCACGCCGGGAATATCGGTCACATCGGCCATACACATATTCATGCAGATTCGGCCGCGAATCGGCGCGCGATGACCGCGAATCAGGACATGCGCAAGATTTGACACGGCCCGATCATAGCCGTCGTAATAGCCGACCGGCAGCACGACAAGGCGCGTCGGATGCGTCGTCTGATAGGTACAGCCGTAGCCAATCACCGATCCGGTCGGAATCGTCTTGACCTGAGCCACGACGGTCTTCCAGGTCAGTGCAGGCCGCAAATCGACATCCTTGCCGAGCAGCTTCGCACTCACATAGCATTCCGTCGACGGCCACATGCCATAAATCGTAATGCCAGCGCGCACGAGCTCGCAATGCGTGTTCGGCCACAGAATGCCGGCCGCCGAATTTGCAATCGTCCGGATTTTCGGTCTGAACCCGTTTGCCGTCAGAATATCGTTATACTCATTAAAAATGCGAAGCTGTTCATATGCAAAGCTGTGATCAGTCGTATCCTCAATGTTCGCGAAATGCGTGCAGGTGCCTTCCAGCACAAGATACGGATATTTCTGAATATAGCGAGCAAGCTCGAGGGCTTCGGAAATGAGAAGTCCCTGGCGCTGTGTGCCGGTTTCGAGCTTCATAATGCAGCGCATCTGCTTTGATGCAGCACTGCTCGCGGCACCCAGTGCATCGATCTGGCTCTTGTCATACACCATCGCGCGAACCCCCATCGCAACCGCTGCCTCGGCATGTGCCGGCGGAACATGCCCCATCACGAACAGGTTGCCGTCATAGCCGTCATCCCTCAGTTCCTGCGCCTCGTGAAGCGAATCCACGCACAGCCACGTCGCTCCGCCCTTGACAAATGCACGCCAGGCCAGCCTGACGCCATGACCATATGCATTCGATTTCACGACGGCCGCGATTTCCGCACCGGGAGCAAGCCCTTTTTTGAGCGTTTCCATATTATGGGTCATCGCCGCCGTATCAATAATACAGCAGCTGCGGTGAAGACCGACTTCAGTCGGAAGTGCAAAATTCGACATCTCTTTTTCCTTATAGTACAGCAAATTCAATTATTTCATCATCTTGGAAAACTTGCGGAACATATCGGTTCCGGCTTCCTCAACCGCCTGATACACCAGCGTTTCCGTATTCGTCGTAAATACGCCGAGGTTTGACATCTGCATGACAGCATTCTTCCAGTGCAGCTTCTTGCGCGACGCAATTGCATCCACCGGAACAAAAATCGCGAGTTCCTCTTCCTCGTCTTCCTCAATGAGATCAAGGGCCGTCATGAGCACGCAGATATGCGCCTCAATTCCAACAATAATCAGTGTCTGCGGGATATGCGGACACACGCGTTCGCAAAAATCCGTCTCGCCAAGACACGAAAAGCTGTTTTTCTCCACGCGAATGGCGTCTTTGAGCTTTTCGGCGAGCTGGGGAATGGTTCCGCCGAGTTTGGCTGGATTCTGTTCGGTATAAAATATCGAAGACTTCGTATCCTTGGCCAGTTCAATGAGAATCTCGACATTTTTAATCAGCTGTTCTCGCACATCATCGGGAATCACAGAGAGCAGTTTTTCCTGCATGTCGATGATGAGCAGCGCACAATCGTCATAGACTGGGATCATATTGCATTCCTTTGCTTTTTTGTGTTTTTGGCGGGGGGAAGTGTCCCCCCACGCGGCTATTGCACCGTGCAATACGCCGCTCCCCTCTCTGCACGGCATTCCGATGCCGGTTCGCAAAGAGAGATATTTTGTCGCACCATTTTACGCCATTACGCTTTTTCATTCAATGTGCAATGTGCAATGTGCAATTGGATGTTTAACCACCCCGTCCGATGTTGCGGCATAGCATGCAACGGCGTTACGTGGATTTATTTCGTTGTTCGTTGCGCGTTTCACGTTGTTCGTTGGGCAAAATATAAAAAAAAGCTGGAAATCATAACCAAATAAAACTACGAATACATCCCCGTTCATACTGACGGGAAATCTTAAATGGAGAAATTATGCGGAAACGAAGTCTATTACTGGCTTTTTTGGCTGCGATAACCGTTGCCGGCTGTGAAGATGATCAGACAACCCCAATAGAAGTCTCCCCCATCACACAGAATGAAATCAATTTTCTCGCATCACCAACGATTTTGACCGTTTACGAAAATGGGTCGATGGAAAAAATCCTGGTACGACTTCTGTCAGCCCCCATCATGCCAGTTACCATTCATGCAACCTTGAGTGATTCCTCTGAATTTCAGCTCATGAATGACACGGCAACCCTGGATGCCACAAATTGGTCATCAGGATTTGCCTTCTACATCAAGCCCACCCAGGACAGCATTGAGGATGGTCCGCAAATCGTCAACGTTTTGTTTACCCTTGAATCCGCAGAATCAGCATGGAATGAAGTCCCCCCCATTGCTGTCCAGGTCACATGCATGGACAGTGGAATCATTAACGATCCACCCGTTGACTGCGACGCGACTCCCAATGCGCCGGAATGCAAACATGAAATCGACTGCGACGCGACTCCCAATGCGCCGGAATGCAAACATGAAATCGACTGCGACGCGACTCC
>JAZRWV010000474.1:0-5203 GCA_045599925.1 Myxococcota bacterium | reverse complement strand
TGCCGAGGTTTCCGCACGGGCAGGCGTTCATCGAAGCGACGAGCATGAACTGCGAAGGGAACTGTACGCTCTGTAATCGGCGCGTGATATTGACCATGCCGTCCTCAAGGGGCTGCCGCAGGACCTCGAGCACCGGGCGTTTGAATTCCGGCAGTTCATCGAGAAAGAGGACGCCATGATGCGCCAGCGAGATTTCGCCGGGTTTTGGGCACGGAGATCCGCCTCCGACGAGACCGACATCACTGATGGAATGGTGGGGACAACGAAATGGACGTTCATCGATAAGACTCCTTTGGCCAAGATTTCCAGAAACGCTATATAATGCAGTCACTTCAAGGGATTCATCAAAAGCCATTCGAGGCAGAATCGTCGGTAGACGCTGAGCAAGCATGGTCTTCCCGGACCCTGGCGGCCCAATAAAAATGAGATTATGCCCTCCACTTGCCGCAACCTCCAGTGCTCGCTTGGGGACCTTCTGCCCACTCACATCGGACATGTCGCGGCCATATGACGAAACGGATGAAATGCGCTTACCTGCTACAAATTTTGGCAATTCCGTGCCGTATCGAAGGCAGTTGTAGCACTGCCTGAGGGTTGCCGGACAATACACCTGCATGCCTTCGACAAGTGAGGCTTCTGCGGCATTTTCCGGCGCCACAAGCACCGACTTCAGCCCTTCATGACGCGCCGCCAAAACAAGCGGAAGAACGCCTTTTATAGGCCGGATTTCACCTGTCAGCCCAAGCTCACCCAGAATCATGCAGCTTTCAAAAAACTCTTCACACGATTCACCAAATTCGCCATTTGCAGCCAGAATCGCCAGTGCAATCGGCAAATCATAGGCCGATCCGTCCTTGCGAACATCTGCCGGCGCCAGATTCAACGTCACACACGTGTTCGGAAAATACAAATCCGACTCCATAAATGCTGAACGCACACGCACTTTCGACTCGCGAACCGCACCTTCTGCCAACCCTACGGTAAAAAAATTCTGCGCACCAAAGCCAATCTGAACTTCGATATTCACACAGTAACCATCCACTCCAAGAAGTGCTCCGCTCTTTGTTCGACCAATCATCCAATCCTCCCGGTCATCAAACAGACACCTCATCTGTTCTCACTTAAATGATTACCTCGAAAAAAAATTGTGACACTTTGGCCGTCATTTTTTTTGAAAAAATCTCACAACTCATTGATTTTTATAGAATTTTATTTTCTTGCCCGGGCTGTCCGCGACACGCCGGAACGCTGCCGCTATTGGCCTTCGGCCAATACGCGTCAGCATCTGTTTGCGGCGCGGCTAAAGCCGCGGTATAACGACAAAGTTCTTTTCGGATATCGGAACTGATGTCTCGAAAAAACGTGACTGTTCAACCTCTAACTCTAATCAACCGAAATAAAGGCAGCCCCTGGGCTTTTGACGTGTGGGGACGGAGCCTCTACACGTGCTTAACGGTAATAAGGCTCACCAGATAATATTAGTATCGCAGCTTAAACATTACGGATTCTTAAGGGGGCCGAGAATATCGTCATCCAGTGAATGACGATATTCGCAGAGCCCAGTGAGTAAATGAAATCTGCGAGTTGAAGCGACAATAGTCGCGGGAAACGAGACGAATTTCATATTACGAACTGTAACCCTTAAGTGGAGTCCAGGGCAACGCCCCGGCTAAGTAATAACAAAAAACAATTAATAACCACTTCCATCCCGACTGAAATCGCTATGAAACAACGTCTTTTCATTCAAAATATTGCAATTGCCGCTACTCTGGCTTTATCTGCAGGCATCATTTCGTGCTCTTCCGGACCTTCAACCGTCGCGGAAAAGCCGATGCAAATGCCCACAGAATACCCCAAATCCGCTGCACAATCCCTTTCGCGGCTCAACGACTTTGTGCCTCAAAATTCTGAAGTTCTTGCCTTTGCCAGCTACGGCTCTCTTACGGATGCCATTCTGCAGTTTAAGAAATGGAATGTCGTCGATTCCAAAGAAATCGACAATCTCCTCACGGATTTGGGAACGCACTATCTGCTCAATCCATCCAGCTTAAAAAGCTATTTCGATGCCGGTTTTCATACGGGGTCAGGCTTTACTGCTGGTCTGCTCGGGCAATCAGTTTTTATCGTTTTCGACGTCATCAATCACAATGCATTCCGACATTGGTGGGATAACTTTATGAATGAGGAATTTGGCCGTCCTCGCTATTCTGAAGAAAAAGTCGGCGCCAAAACACTCCTCCACATCGACATTCTAAAACGCGATTTCGCAACTCTCGTCTTCGACGGGACAAATCCCGTCACAGTCGTCTTTGGCGAAGGAATCATCAAAGACAGCCCATCCTCAATGAATGCCGCAAAATCCATCATCGAAAGCAAAAAATTATCCGATGAATCAGTGAAAAAGATTGCAAAATCATTAAACGATTCTCCATTCGGGATGTGGGTAAAAACCACCGAAAAAAGCTTTAAAAACCTGCCGTCCAAAGTTCAGTCACTTAAGGATTGGTGCACATCTGCCGGCCTGGAACTGAATTTTGGAGAGAAAGGCCCGGAACTTCGCCTCTCAGGTCTCTGGAATGACACCCAATACAACGACGTTCCTCGCGGACATTACATTTCAACGATTTTTAAAGGTTCAAACGGAGGTTGGGCAGACAAAATCATGGCAACTGCTCCAACTTCTGCATTCAGAATTCTCACCGATTCTGAAGTCATCGAGTCTCTTGCCCTGCCATATGCAAACGAAAAACAACGTTCACAATATGCCGACTTAAAGGATAAGCTCACACAACGCCTCATCAAACTCAATGTGACGGAGCAAATCATTTACAACATCGGGGCCGTTTGGGCTGTGATTTACGATGCCCAGGCACCAGCTCTCCGAGAACCTACCATTACTGAAATTCTTTCAGCGCAAAAAGCGGCTCTCTTTATTCCATTTAAAGACGCCTCTCAATCCGACTCATTCTTTGCCAAACTCAATGTCCTCAAGAAGCTCATTCCGGAAGACAAAGCTATCGTCGAGATGGATGAAAATGGCGTTTTGCACGCCAGTGTCACCCAATCGGGAAAAGTCATTCACATTGGTTATGCCAACGGACTCATTGCAGTCGCAACAGAATCCTCATGGAAAACCGCATTTTCTGTCTTTAATAAGACTGGAAATGCAGCCCCCAAAACATCGCTATCTGAAGACAATCACGCCCTTGCAGCCCAGATTCGCGTTTCCGATATGACGACAATTCTCGGGCTTAAGTATGCGATTGTTAAAGAACAAATCGGAAACTTCCTCTCACCATTTGATCGCTTTGAAATGCAGTTGTCAACAGGCGACGATAAGTTTAGCTTTGCAGGAAAAGGCATTTTAAAATAGAAACGAATCACCTACCACAAGGAGAAAAAATGAAGAAAATCTTAGCGATAAGCCTCAGTATTTTAGCCGGAATGTGTGTCATTTCATGCGATAACGATGACGATTCCGATTCCGAAACCAGCCAATGCGACGTCACAAAATGCGAAACACCTGAAAATGCAACGGCAAAATGCACTGAAAATGCCTGCGATTTTGAATGCAACCAGGGTTACGTCAAAGACGGAAAAACATGCAAAAAGTCAGATGCCAAATGCGACGTCACAAAATGCGAAGCGCCTGAAAATGCAACGGCAAAATGCACTGAAAATGCTTGCGATTTTGAATGCAACCAGGGTTACGTCAAAGACGGAAACTCCTGTAAAGCCAGTGAACCTTACACATGCGATCCATCGATTAAAGACGATGTGTATGGCTGCCAGGGAGCCTGGCGAGTAGTTTGCAAAAACGGCGAAGCCTGGATCGATACAAGCGACCAAAAACTGGGCACGCTGAACTGTGCCGCCGACGGCCTAACCTGCCACGAACAAAAAGGCAGCGACGGCACCGTTTATGACGCCTATTGCACCATCTGCAACGAAACGGACTTGTCCAACTGCACCGTCACGAATACAGAAACAATGGTTCCGACATGTGTGGATGGCGGATTTGAAGGCATGGTCTGCGATTTTAACTGCAAATCCGGATACAAAAAAAATGAAGCCGAAGACGACTGCATTCCGGAATAAGCAGCTGAGATAAACATCTTTTTTAACTCCAGATTTAAAGCAAAAAAAAGGCTCCCGAAGGAGCCTTTTTTTGTATTGGTTTGAGACCGACCTGAAGGTCTGGTCTCAATGATTAAGAATAATTACTCAGCAGTCTTTTCGATACCTTTTAAGTCTTCTGATGTCAATTCAACATAGACTGAGAAGCTTGGCATTTCGACTGCAATTTGCGGTTTGCACTTCGGGCCTAAAGAAGAGTTTTCTGGTGTAGTATAGCCATCTTTGTCATTATCAGGGACTTGGAAATTGCTCATCTGACAGGCACTTGGTGAAGAATGCGTTAACAGCGTAACATTCTCTGTTTTAAGTGGACCATCCTCTGAAGCCAGACAAAGACCGGTTCGTACTGATTTTTCAGAGCAGCTGAAGCTTTCACCATTCTTTGAGATATAATCTGCCATAATGTTGAAACCACTACCTTTTGCTTTTAACTCATCAGAACTGTTTGAAACATTAACTTCAAATTTCGAATAGAAATTGCGATAGCATGAATTCAATAAGCACTTGTTATTAGACAGAGCATATCCTTCATTCTCATTGCATTCATAACCCATTACGACACCATTTTCTTTATTTTCTGCTGCATTTTTAACACACATATTATAACTTGAATTCATATTGAAGTTCAAAGCATCAACAAAATTGTCTGAATACAACGGTGCCATTTCAATCAAAAACATATCGCCATTATTCATAAGATCGGACGGAAACGTATTAATATCCAAATAGAAGTTGTTATTTTTCCAGGGTGAATCATTTCTATACTCAATTTTAAACGGCAGCTTCACACCAAGGTCGAGTTCAAGACAATTGATTGTTGCTCGTGCCTGAATATATTTATTTACAAGAAGATGACCGAATCCATAACCGAATGTTGAATACATTGCTGCATATTCATCACAGGTAATACTCTCCATTCCAATCATACCTTGAAGAATATCTAAAGCACCTGGATGTGCAGCCCCGGAATAAAGACCTGAGCTTTGAAGCATAGCTTTAAGGTCTTCTTCATTTGAATGAAAAGGACAGCACTCGTCATTAATATTAAAAGGTTCACATTTTTTAC
>JAZRWV010000473.1:0-1335 GCA_045599925.1 Myxococcota bacterium | reverse complement strand
GATCCTGCATACGCCGGCAAACTCAAAGTCGTCTTCAAAGAATTCCCGCTTCCGTTCCACAACAATGCTCAGAAAGCCGCAGAAGCAGCTCTCTTTGCACACGCAAACGGCAAATTCTGGGAAATGCACGAAAAAATGTTTGCTAACCAGAGCGCTCTCGATATCGAAAGCCTGAAAAAATATGCAACGGAAGTTGGTCTCGATGCAGCCGCTCTCGAAGCCGCTCTCAACGCTGATACCTACAAAGCCGCCGTCGAAGCAGACGTCGAAGCTGGTAAAGGCGCTGGCATCTCCGGTACACCTTCCTTCGTCATCAACGGCAAACTCGTTGTCGGTGCTCTCCCCGTCGATAGCTTCAAGAAAGAAATCGATGCCGCTCTCGCAGAAGCCGGTAAATAATTTATCGATTGTCGCTTAATCGCGACAGATAATCGTTAAATAAGCCGCCCCCTTAAAGGGCGGCTTTTTTTTTCGCCGTTTAATTACGAAGCCCTCAAATTCACTCGCCGTCAATGCCCCAATCACGGCATTGAATACGGTCGATTTCAGCACACCGCGAAAACTCGAAAATTGGCTCATCCACTGAAAACCTTGTAGTTTTCATCCATTCAGCGAACTTCTTCACTTCGCAGAAAAAATTGACGAAGAAGTTCATTATCAGGGAAGAACGAATGAAAACAGGGCTTGAAGTATTACTGTCGGATGAACAGACTCTATCGATCTTGAGAAAAGGACGCGTTGGCGTCCTCGCACATGCCGCAAGTATCACCAATCAGGGAGAACACATTGTCTTTGCACTGGAACGCGAGAATATACGGCCTGCACGTATTTTTGCGCCTGAACACGGACTTTGGGGGGCCGCTCAGGATATGGAAGGCGTCGATCATGGATTTGACGTCATCACACAACGCGATATCGTCAGTCTTTATGGACATTCCCTCGAATCGCTTGCGCCGGATGATAAACTGCTCGACGATTTGGATGCCGTTATCATCGACGTTCAGGACGTCGGAGCTCGCTATTATACGTTTGCTTATACCGCATTATTTCTCGCAAAAGCCGCTCTAAAGCGCGGTTTGAGTGTCTACGTCATCGATCGTCCCAATCCGATTAACGGCGTTGATATCGAAGGCAATCTCATCGAGGATGGCTTTCATTCGTTTGTTGGCGAAAGAACCGGCATGACTCGCCATGGCATGACGATCGGTGAGCTGCTCTCGATGTGGTGTACTGTCGAAAAAGCTCCGAATCTGGAGCATCTCCACATCTGCTGGATGGACGGGTATGACAGGCGCCACTATTATGACGAAACAGGCTGTATTTGGGCTATGCCTT
>JAZRWV010000472.1:0-5677 GCA_045599925.1 Myxococcota bacterium | reverse complement strand
CCAGTCTAGGATGGTTCGTTCGGCTACATTATGCTGGGCTTTGCTCTGCATGGAGAGCATTCTTTTTCCTTTTCCACCGGATAAAATAACAGCAACAACATCTTTCATTGGAATCAATCCTCTTCGTATCGAGCACTGGATGTGCAGGTTTCGTGAACATAAATTGCAGTAAGATTTGGCAGAGATGGTTTCATTTTTCGATAAATCCAGGCAGCGAGAATTTCTGATGTGGGATTCTCAAGTCCTTCAATTTCGTTGAGATAATAATGATCCAAAACGTTATGAAGAGGTTGCCAGGCAGAGGTTATTTCAGCAAAATCAATGACCATGCCTGTTTCGGGATTGACATCGCCTTTGACGATGACATCGATTTGATAACTGTGACCATGAAGTCGCCCACATTTATGTCCTTCGGGAACCTTTGGAAGCCGATGGGCTGCTTCAAAACGGAATGTTTTTGATAAAGTCGTTGACATGACTTTCCTTAAGTAATTTGAGCTGTAAAAAATTACACACCACGTGCATCTGGATGCCAGATAACCTTGTGTATCTGAAGATTTAGTCGGATTGGCAGATGTGAATCACATATCCATTGAACGAGTTCAGCGGGGTCAATAGCCCCCCAAACAGGTGAGAAGTGTATTATAACACGACCAAAGGCATCATATTGATGAAGTTTTTCTATGCACCATTCAAAATCTTCATGGCTTGCCGTAACACACTTGATTTCGTCTGTATTTCTCCAGTTTTTTGCATAGTGTGACCACAAAGTTTCATCGTGTTTGATGCCACTGACAGGCGGTTTGAGATCGATAATGCGATGAACGCCATTGGGAACATTATCGAGATTAATAGAACCATTTGTTTCCAAAAGAACGCGTTTATTGCGTTTGAGCAGATTCTGCATGAGCAGACATGCACCTTCTGCCTGGATCATTGGTTCGCCTCCTGTTAATTCGACGAGATCACAATCATAAGAATCGACACGATCAAGTATTTCGTCGATTTCCATGAAAGAGCCTTCGCAAAAAGCATATTTGGTGTCACACCAGGAACATCGCAGATTGCATCCGGATGTGCGTACAAAAATGCATGGCTGACCAGCAAAAGTGGATTCGCCTTGAATGGAGTAGAAAATTTCGCAGATTTTTAGCTGCATCTTAATCTTTTATCGCATTTGCAATGGCCTGAACTCTGGCAAGTTCGACCGGATTTCTCCAATATCCATCGACTTTGATGGAAGTTCCAACGATGAGTCCGTCGGCTTTTTCTGCGAATTTTCTTGCATTTTCAGCCGTAATGCCGGAGCCGATAATGACAGGAAGTCCTGCAGGACGGACGGCTGCGACATCTTCGATATGGGCTTCACACCCGGTGGAAACACCGGTAACGATAAGTGCATCAGCTCCGCAAAATGCAAAACCATGCGCGAGGTCGGTGAGTTTTGCATCGGATGTGATGGCATGACATGAGTGTTTTTTTTGAACATCAGCCCAAACCCGAACATTGGAATTGATGTGTTTTCGCATGCGTAAAACTTCAGCAGCAGAAGCATTCATCATGCCTTCATCGGCAACGTGAGCATACGCAAATGCTTCTGCTCGAATGAATTGTGCACCGCCGCATGTTGCAACGCCCATGGCTTCTTGGTTTGCGCCAGCCAGAACCTGAACACCGACAGGAAGATCAAAAGAATGAACAACGCGATCGACAGCAATAGCCATGGCTGCAACGATTTCCGGACCCACATGGCCATTCAGATACGGCAGATCCGCCATGTTTTCGACGAGCAGCGCATCACATCCACCTTTGGTTAGTGTTTCTGCATCGCGAAGTGCTGCATCCAGTATTTCTGACATAGACAGCGAGTTGTCGGGAGTCCCGGGCAGGGCTCTCAAGTGAATCATCCCTATAAATGCACACGAATGTTTCTGGTTGTTAAAAAGTTTCATGTTTCCTTTCCTGAAATAGTCAAACATCAGGATTATAAACCTGGTGTGGGTTGGAATAACTCAAAAATCGATTCTGGCTCTTCAGTCACTTCTTCGAGTTCTCCATGCATGCCACAAGACGTCATTTTTCGAGGAATGAGTAAAGTGCCGTCTTCGGTATAGAGATCGGGTCGATAGGCGTACTCCATTGGATTGCTAGGATTCGGGATATAGAAAGACATCGTATCAGCATCCAGCATGAGTTGGAGACTGTCTTTGGGGGGGCAACAAGGTTCATAAATCATGGGTTTGCCTTGTTTTGCCATTCTTTCCCGATTTTTTGCCAGTACGTTTGGATCACATTTTCGACGATACATTTCCTGAATATAGAAATTCATCGTTTTCTGAAGCCAATTATCTAAGGTTGGCTTACTGCGATGATTTGCGCCTTTACGAGGATTCGGGACAATCGCCATCAAAAATGCACTTTCTTTGAGTGAAAGATCCCTGCTTCGTTTTCCGAAATAGTATTTGGCTGCCTGTTCAATACCATAAATTTCCGGACCGAATTCGATGATATTGAAATACAGTTCCATGATTCGTTTTTTGGGAATATGGATGACTGATTCCATGAGCCATGTGTAAATGGCTTCCTGGAACTTTCTGGAGATGGTTTTGTTTCGTCCAAAAAAGAGGTTTTTGACGAGCTGCATGCTGATGGTTGATGCACCGCGATTAAATGCCTGACGATTGACATTGCGTTCAAGCGCAGCCTTAATCTGAAGGGGACTAAATCCTTCGTGTGAAAAGAATGAACCGTCTTCTGTCGTCGTAATGAGCTGAATTAACCACGGATTTAAATCATCAAAAAGAACAAAATCCGGATAATTCAAGCGAATGTCTTCTTCTGTCAGACGCGGGTTATAAACCGGAAATTCTTTGACATAAATGGGATAAATCGAAGGTGGAATGACGATTTCATGTTCTTCGAGTGCATTCGGATCCTGAACTTTATGCGTGAATCCTGAGTTGAGACTATTGAGGTTTCGTCCCACAGGCCATTCCAGAATTTCAAATGTATCGGATGGAATGACTGAAAGCTTGTGTTGTGTTTCGGAAAGCGTGTCCAGATAACCATTTGCTTCGAAATGAATGCCCAATGTTCCACGCCAGGTGAGACCATCCAATTCGGAACGAAGAGCATGTGGAATGGCATCAAAAAGTGTTTGCATTTCCTGAACAGGAATGTCTGCAGTCACTTTGAAATGCAGGTCAGACTGGCTGGTTTTCTGTTGTTTTTGTTTTGCTTGAGTTCTGGGCTGATGATCGAGTTTGATGTCGAAATTGAGAGCTGCACCGGCTGTTTCGATGTTGAACTTTTTCATTTCAAAGTTCTTTTGTGCGAGGTCTGCTGTCATCAGGAAATTCAGAGCGCCACTCAGTACAGTGGGGTCTTGACTCAATGCATCCATTCTCCATGTCAGATGGTTCAGACTCATCTTTGTATCGAGATTGAGAATGCTGTTTTTTTGCGAATAATCGAAAAGAACACGAGCTTCAAAGACTGTATTATCGAGATCAAAGGATGGAATCAGGCGTGACCAAAACGATGAATCATCTGGAGTTTTGGCATTTATTTCCTGCAGATTGGCCTGAACTTGCTTAAGCCCGGATGCTGCGCGGAGTGGATGAATGACGAGCTGACCGAAGAGGTATTCTGCGGGAAGGTTATACTGGCCAAAGAGTTCGAGATTGGTTGAAACCGGATCTGTGCTATCGAATTCAAGACGGTAATCGACGATTTTTCGAATACTTCGATAGCCGACTTCGAGCTGAATGTTGTCGATGGAGGTGGTCGCAATGCCGGAAAGCTGATCATCGACACTAAACTTGCCGTCGGAGATGAACATGCGTTGAGAGAAAAAGTAATCTCGCGGATTGACTGATTTTTCTTTGGGAATAACGGAATCGATAACGGCATTGGCGACATCTTCTCCAATATGTTCATTGCCGCTGTTTTTGGCTTTAATTGCTGTTTCCAGGGCTGCAACGGCCGCTTCTGCAGCTATTTCACTGACTTTATCCTGTGTGGCTTTCTTAATTGATGAATTCCAGGCCTCCATGGCTGTGGAAACGAGAGCTTTACTCCAATTGAAAATCGCTGAACCTTCCGATGTCAGATATTCATGCACTTGCGGGTGAATGAGTTCAACCTCTTTGAAGTAGACGCCACTGACTTTTTTCGGGGGAAGTGACATGAGCCTGGCTCTGGCTTTATCAATTGTGATGAGAGGTTTTTGGCCGTCCAATGCCGAAAATCCTTCGATTTCAAATGTTGTTGGCAGAACAAATGAAATTTTGTCGAAAGAAATCGCACTCTGCTTTAAAATTTCTGGGATTTGACCTGTTTCGGCATGAGGCATTGTGATGGAAACAGCACCTTCATGACCATTTTTTATGGTGCCAGCAAGTTTGGATTCATAATTTGTTGGAATACCGGATTCGAGGAAAGATGCAGAGATATTGGACTGAATATCATACATTCCAGTATCGGGAGAGACTTCAACAATGAGCTGTTCCGCAGAAACTGCGGAGACTTCCAGATTGTCATGGAGTTTGACCGAAGGCATGGATAGTGCAATTTCGGAAACATGAATTTTAGGAAATGGCGTGATATATCGTTTCCAGGCAGGTGGTTCTGATGGCGTTTCAGTTGTTTCTGACTCACTTTTGTGAAGCTTTTTCAGGATATCTTCGAAATTGGTGATTTGATTTTCGATGCGAAGTGTGACGGCTAAGGATTCGACGTCAATGCTTGAAATCGAAAAATCACCAATGGGAATGTTACTGAGTCCAATGCCGACGTCATTAAATGTGACCCCGTTTCTTTCAGGATGATTGATATCAGAAATGGTGAGGCGGCCAACGCCGACGCGTGTGAATCCATAAAGTTTGATGTCAGAGATTTCGAACTGGCGGCCTGTTTTTTGGGAAACGGCCTGCAGGGTGCTATTTGCCTTATTTTCAATAATTTTGGGGGCAATAATGAACCAGCATGCTATGCCTGCGAGCAGAATGACACCGAGTATAATGGTTATGACCAGCCAGATGCGTCTGGATTTTGTCGCCATAAAAGGGACTCCCGTTGGATTGGTTAGAAAAACCTAAAGTCAGAATGGATACAACGATCCATTCTGAACATACCACAAAATGAAAGGTTTAAGCTATTTTGCAACCAATCCGGTGTATTTTATTCGGCTTTATCAGCATCAGAGGTAGCTTTTTCTGCTTCAGCGGTTGCGCAGACGGCTTTTTCAGCTTCGAGCTTTGCAATGGTTTCGCGAAGTTCATCGACTTCTTTTTGCGTAGCAAGGCCGAGTTTGCTGGCGATATTGGCTTTAACAGCACCAGACGCATTCTGAGCCATGGTGAGTGCATTCAGTCCGAGGTCCATTGCTTTTTGAGCCTGAGGGGAGGACAGAAGTTTCTGGGCTTTTTCGGATTCCATGATTTCCATGCCTTTTGTCAGGACTTTATCGAGAATGGCGCTGATTTCTTTTTTCATATTCTTACTCCCTGTTGTGGAATGATTAAAAAATAATGCTGTTTAAATGAACAGCAAACACAGAACACCTTTTTATCACGTTTTATTCAGTGGAAGTATAAAAAATGACGCAGTGCGTAAAAGAAGCGCAGTCGTATGCCCAAGGCACAGACCGCGCCGTCTTAAGTCGGAGGCCAAGCGG
>JAZRWV010000471.1:0-2427 GCA_045599925.1 Myxococcota bacterium | reverse complement strand
GAAGGCAAATGCGTTCGCCGAGGCTGCGATGATGTCGCCGACGGCAAAAATGTGTGCAAAGAAAACAAACTCATGGTCTGTAATGACGGTGAATTGATTGAAGACACTGAAAATGCCTGCGGCACTGACACCCCGCTTTGCCGCGACGGCGAGTCAGCCTGCAGTGCCTATAAAGATTGCGACGCCATCGAACACGGCCAAAATGGCTGTAAAGACGGCAATATCGTCGTATGCAATGATGGTGAAACGCGTGTCGTTACCGATGGCAACTGCGTTGAAAATGAACAATTCTGCATTGCCGATGAAGCGGCAGATGCGGGATTCATCTGCAAGACCCCCGATCCCACAGACTGCGCCTGGAACGGCGGTTTGGTCGCCAAAAATGAAGCCGTTTGTGACGGAAACGTTCTCAAAACATGTTCAGCCGACAAAGACGGCGAATTGAGCGAAGGGATGAATTGTGCTTCCGTCAACAATGGAAAACCTTTCTGTGACCCAAAACTCAACATTTGCCGTGCGTATTACAATTGCGGTGACAATGATGAAATCGCACATGAGGCAATTGTATGCAACGCCAAAGGCACGAACAAAGCCAAATGCAATGACGGAAAACTCGTTGATCTGACCGATGATGCCTGTGCAACGGTTGATAATGCCAATACCATTTGCACGTATGACACCGAGGCCGTGTGTTCATTCGTTTGTGAACCTGGATATTTCCTCAAGAATAATGCTTGTGAACCGATCGTGAGTTGTGATGCCGTTAAAGAAATATATCATAGCGACGACAACACTTGTTCCTGCAATGAAAGTGCTTTCTGGACAGGAACAGCCGGAAGCTGCGTTTGTGCCGAAGGTTATGTCCAGATTAAAACCGAATGTGTTGTGAAAAATACGTGTTCCGATGCCCACAACGTTCTCGATCTGTCGAACAACACATGCGTTTGCGATGTCGATAATCATTGGATTGGCAAGGCAGATTCTTGCCAGTGCGAAGCTGGTTACGTCGACATCGGTGGCGTGTGTGAAGTGGTGGTGCCCTGCACGGAAGCCCATACGGTTAGTGGCAATGAACCGAATACATGTGTTTGCGATTCATCCAAAGGGTGGACCGGCGAAGCCGGCAGCTGTGCCTGCGCAGATGGTTTCGTCAATGTGGATGACATTTGTGTTCGCAAAGTCGTTTGCAATGCCAATGAAACATGGGTTCAATCTGATAATACATGTGTCTGCAATACGGAAAAAGGCTGGACGGGAACAGCCGGCAGCTGCACTTGTGCAGATAGTAACCAAGTACCTGCCGGTGATAAATGTGAAGACAAAGTCACCTGCTCGACAGGTCAAACGTATGTGGATGTCCTCAATGTCTGTGCCTGTGACAGTGTAAAAGGCTGGATCAGTGACGGCACATCGTGCGCCTGCCCGACCGGTTATTTTGCTAATGACAGCGGTGTTTGCACACTCAAAGCGGTTTGTGATCCCTACAAAGAAGTTTATGTTCCTGATGACAATACATGTGCCTGTAATGAAGCCGGAAATTGGACGGGCACTGCGGGCAGCTGTCAATGCAAAGAAGGCGCAATACGCGTAGGTTTTGCCTGCGAAACCAAAAAAGAATGCGATCCCGACAAAGAACGGTGGATTGAAGTGACCAATACGTGTGTATGTGACGAGAGTCGACATTGGGTAGAAAATGCCGGCAGTTGTGCTTGTGCCGGAGACGGGTTGTTCCATAATCAGTGTGTGGTTCAGGGAGAGAACATCACTTTTGGACATTACGAACAGGATGGGAATGTTGAAAACGGCAAAGAGCCAATTGCCTGGCAGCTTTTCAAGGTTGAGGGCGATGAGCTCATATTGCTGAGCAAATATATTCTCGATAAAAAACCTATCCATAGTAATGATGATCTTGGGCTAACGTGGGATGTATCCGAGCTCAGATCGTGGCTGAACGGCTATTCTTCGGATGCCAATGAGCTTGGAACTGATTTTTCAGAAGATAATTTTATCGATAGTGTGTTTACGGATGAAGAAAGCCAAGAAATCCTGTTATCGAACATCAGTTTTTCGTCGGAAGACTATATCTATCTTCTAAGCATATATGATATTAGCAGAGTAGATAAGTATGATTATTTGTTGGCCGAGGAGACACCGTATGCTTTGCAACTAGATGGAAACTCCTGCACGAGGCACTGTTACGGCAAATGGTGGCTTCTAACACCTTACGATGGTGGTTTCTATACTGCTTTTTATGTTGTCTCGTCTGATGGTGTGATAAATAGTGGTGCAACTGGATATTCTCTTCCTTATTATTTTGGTATTGGTGTCCGACCGGCATTGAGGGTAAAGAGTGACAGTTTAGTTTGTCCATTTGGCGAAAAATATGTGGATAATGAATGTAAAACTCCCAAATAGCAGAGATTAGTA
>JAZRWV010000470.1:0-9484 GCA_045599925.1 Myxococcota bacterium | reverse complement strand
CAAAAGGCCGTATCCGCCATCGGCACATAGGCCGTATCACATGGCGTATTGGCCAAAGGCCAATAGCCATGTCCACAAAAATAAAAATCACATCCCCTCTTGCCATATCCAATTGCGTGCATAAACTGGCACGCCGTTTGTCGGAAGATAAGAAAAACTTCCGCTTTTTCATGGTATTAAGGAGATAACCATTATGTTGAAACCATTGAACGACCACCTCGTTGTGCAGCGTCTTGAACAGGAATCCATCAGTAAGGGCGGCATTATCATTCCCGATACAGCCAAGGAAAAGCCCGCAAAAGGTGTGGTGATGGCAGTCGGCGCTGGCAAACGCGCCAAAGACGGATCCCGAATCGCCCCCGAAATCAAGGCCGGTGACGTCGTTCTCTTCGGCAAATATGCCGGTTCTGAAGTCAAACTCAATGGAACTGAGTACATGATTCTTCGCGAAGATGATGTCCTCGCTATTATTGAGGAATAATTCTGTAACTTCACTCATAAGATATTGATTTTTAAGGAAAATATTATGGCAAAAGAAATTATTTACAAGGAAGCTGCTCGTCAGGAACTTCTTAAAGGCGTTGAACTTCTTGCCCGTACCGTCAAAACAACACTCGGTCCCAAAGGACGCAATGTCGTGATTGAAAAATCCTACGGCAGTCCCAAAGTGACAAAAGACGGCGTCAGTGTCGCCAAAGAAGTCGAAATGAAAGAAGCTGCCGGCAATCTCGGGGCTCAGATGGTTCGCGAAGTCGCTTCCAAAACCGCAGATATCGCCGGTGACGGAACCACAACAGCAACCGTACTCGCCGAAGCTATTTATCGCGAAGGCCTTCGCTATGTGACCGCCGGTCACAACCCGATGGCTCTCAAACGCGGTATCGATGCCGGTGTCGCAAAAGTCGTGGATTTCATTCAGAAAAACGCCAAACAGACACGCGATCCCAAAGAAATCCGCCAGGTCGGTACGATCAGTGCCAATGGCGATGAAGTCGTCGGCGACCTCCTCGCTCAGGCCATGGAAAAAGTCGGTCATCAGGGCGTCATTACTGTCGAAGAAGCCAAAGGTATGGATACCGTCCTCGAAGTCGTCGAAGGTATGGAATTCGATCGCGGCTATCTGTCACCTTATTTCGTGACCGATTCCGAACGCATGACCTGCGTGCTCGATGATGCCTATCTGCTCCTCGTCGAGAAGAAAATCAGCTCGATGAAAGACATTCTGCCGGTCCTCGAAGAAGTGCTCCGCACGAACAAGCCGCTCCTCATCATTGCTGAAGATGTCGATAATGAAGCCCTCGCAACACTCGTCGTGAACCGCCTTCGCGGAACGCTTAAAGTTGCTGCCGTTAAAGCGCCTGGATTCGGCGATCGCCGTAAACAGATGCTTCAGGATATCGCGATTCTGACTGGTGGTCAGGTCATCAGCGAAGAACTCGGTATGAAACTCGAAGATACCAGAATCGCACACCTCGGTTCGGCACGCCAGATTACGCTGACAAAGGATTCGACGATCATCGTGGATGGTCGCGGAAATGCCGACAACATCAAGGATCGCTGCGCTCAGATCAACAAGCAGATCGAGGATGCCAAGAGTGACTACGATCGCGAAAAACTCGCTGAACGCCTTGCAAAACTCAGTGGCGGTGTGGCCGTGATTAAGATTGGGGCCGCGACGGAAGCCGAAATGAAAGAACGCAAGGATCGCGTCGATGATGCTCTTCATGCCACGCGTGCTGCTTTCGAAGAAGGCGTCATTCCTGGTGGCGGTACGGCTTATATCCGCGCGGTTGCTGCTCTTGATGATGTCGAATGCAATGAGGCCGAGAAGTTTGGCGTTGGCATTCTGCGCCGTGCACTCGAAGAGCCGGCTCGTCAAATCGCCCGCAATGCCGGTGTCGAACCGAGCGTCGTTGTCAACAAGGTTCGCGCAAATGACAAATTCTCATTCGGATATAATGCAGCCAAGGATGTTTACACAGATCTCATTGCCGACGGCATTCTCGATCCCGCCAAGGTTGCCCGCGTCGCCCTTCAGAATGCGGCTTCTGTCGCCGGTTTGCTGCTCACCACTGAAGCCCTCATTATCGATAAGAAAAAAGAGGAGAAAAAATGCGGTTGCGGCTGCGGACATTGCGACTGTGACGAAGATTAATCCTTAAAATTGTGTTGTGGCCTGGCTTTGTGCACTTCGCACACATACGCCAGGCTTTAACGCCGCTATTTCCGGGCCGTACCGGCCCTCCAATACGCGGCGTTTTCTTTTTTTTGTCGCGCCTTTCAAATCAGATACCTCTGAATTTTCCTGAAAACTCCACAAAATACAGTAACATCATGGAAAAACTCGAATCCCAGAAAATCATGTTCGCGAATCGACTCGCCAAACGCGTTCAGTTCTATAAAAAGTGGGCAAAAAAACAGAATCTGACCTGTTATCGCGTTTACGACCGCGATATTCCAGAAATTCCACTCTGTGTCGATTACTACGGATTCATCGATGATGACGATAAAATCGTCGATCAATATGCGTATGTGGCTCTTTTCGAACGGCCTTACGAAAAAGATCAGAAAGAAGAAGACATCTGGCTCGATGCCATGTGTCTTGAAATTCAAAATGTGATGAAACTGTCGCCGGAACAGATCATTGTCAAAACGAGAAAACGCCAGAAAGGCGACGAACAATACGAGAAAACGCGTTCCAAAAAGAAGATTTCTGGCGTTGTTCGCGAAGGCGATCTTCTTTTTGGCGTGAATCTGAGCGAGTATCTCGATACGGGATTGTTTATGGATCATCGGCCTTTGAGGCAGATCCTCGTCAAAACGGCTAAAGACAAACGCGTTTTGAATTTGTTCGGTTACACCGGAGCTTTGAGCATTGCGGCAGCAAAAGGCGACGCATCTTTCGTTCAGACCGTCGATTTGTCCAATACATATCTCGATTGGGCCGGGATGAACCTGGAACTCAACGGGTTTGAAGATGCCGACAAATATCCTCGCACGCGTTTTGATGTCGTCGAATTTCTCGAACTCGAAAACAGAAAAATCAAATCCGGTACAAAAAAAGGTTTTGATTTGATTTTGCTCGATCCTCCGACATTCTCAAACTCAAAGAAAACAGAAGACGTCCTCGACACCAACAAACAGTGGCCAATGCTCGTGAAAAATTGTCTTCATCTGCTCAATCCCGGCGGAATTCTGTATTTTTCCACGAATAGTCGAAGACTTTCATTCGATGCGGAGTTGCTTCCGGCATCCATTAATGGCCGAAAATTCGAAGTCAGTGAGATCACGACACAAACCATCCCCGAGGATTTCAAAAATCATCGCATTCATCGATGCTGGAAATTCTCCATCGAATGATTTGAGTTATGCATGAAGAAAGATGCAGAAACAAACGGGTAATCTGCATCTTTCTTAACGATTATTTGTTCAAGTTATCTTCAGAATTGTCAGTCTTTTCGCTGTCCGGAGCATTGGCTGAATTGTTCTGCTCGGCAAATGTCTGAGCTATTTTACGCTCTGATTCCGGGGGGGCAGTTATAACTGGTGCAGGATTGACATCAGGTGCAGAGGCCTGAACAACCCCTTGTTGCCTCTGGAATTGTCCAGCCATGCCAGGGTTTGCTTTTATTTCATCAGGGGTGATGAAGCCGGGGGATAGGGCAGGGCATGTCAAACTTCTCACTTTTACCTTGTCAAGGAGGCCTCGATCCCAAAAAGAGGGAGGTCCATAGCCGACAGCATTGACAGATGAGATCGTCGTTTGAGGTATTGGTTTCGGCGGAATGGGCGGTTGCTGATTTAAGGGAGGACCATAAATCGGAGCCATTTCTCTGGAATTTGCCGTATTGACTGGAGCCGGCTGAGGGACTGGCGCGGGCGCCTGCTGTTTAGTGGAATTAACCGGAACTGGCTGTATGACTGGGGTCGGAGGCTGGCAACTGGATGGCGGTCCATAGACCAATGGTTGCTGGTTGATGAAGGGAGTGGGCTGCAAATTCATAGGATTTGCAGCAGGTCTCATATCATTACTTGCTGCTTTTAATGCATCTATCGTGGCTTGCGAATCGGCATCCGAGTCCATGATGTAGAGTGGGGCTGCCCCACATAGGATGACATCTCCATCAAATACTTCGATTTTTTCGTCGTTCTGAAGACGCATACCTCTGATTTTGGTGCCGTTGGTTGGTGTGACACCGGGCGGATTTTCGATGAAAACACGTCCATTAGTACACGTTACGATGATATGCTTTTTCGAGACCCCACCATGCGCGATGGGCAAATCGCATTCTGGTGAACGTCCGACTGAAATGGAAATTCCTTCAGTCAGGGGATATTCCATTTTATGGCCATTGGGGGTTACAGATACCAGTTTTAACAATGTTTTATCTCCTAACGCATCGAACTGTCAGAAAGTTGATTCGAAACATTGAACAACCATAGGTTGAATATAGTGATTTGGAAAAACAATATCGAGTGGATAATTGCTGATCCAACTTTTTCACATGTTTTTTGGGAAAATCACGAGATAGTTCCCGGGGGGAATCTCTGAATAAAACTCAATTTTAAGGCACTGTTTGAGGAGAGACGGGGGGCCGAGGATTTTCGCCATCCTGTGAATGGCGAAAACCGCAGAGCCCAGTGAGCAAATGAAATGCACGAGTTGAAGAGCCGACAGGCTCGGGAAACGAAGTTCATTTCATATTGCGAACTGAGGACAGGGGCAAAGCCCCAGAAAAACATATTAATCGCTGGTTTCGTCGATGATTTTTCGTGCGAGTGCAATCGGAATACCGCTTCTTTGTGCGAGTGTTTCTGGCGATTGTTTGGAGATTTCCTTGACAGACCCGAATTCATGCAGCAGTGCGGCTTTTCTTTTAGGTCCGATGCCCTCGATGTCGTCCAGTTTTGAATGCATTCCGGCTGCTTCTCGCTGTTTTCTGTGAAATCCGATGGCTCGTCTATGGGTTTCGTCGCGAATATGCGCCATCAAAAGGATCTCCTGACACGTCTGATCGAGAATAAGCGGGTCTTCGACACTCGGGTAATAGAGTCGTTCCGGACTGTGAAGAATGTCGTTATCGTCAGATTCGCCTTTGACGCGGGATTTTCCGATGCCAATGATGTCGAATTGTCCCGAAAGACCAGAGCTTTCGACGGCCTGAACGACGGCATTGACCTGACCATGGCCGCCGTCGATGAGCAAAAAATCGGGCATTTCGCAAAAACTGCGTTCACCTGCACTGATTTCTGCGTCTTCTTCTGATGGCTTTTCGATGAGATATCGCAGACGGCGAGTGAGCACTTCATTGAGGCTTCCAAAGTCGTCCTGACCTTCGGTTGTGCGGACCTTAAAAGTTCTGCATCGGGAAGGATCGAGTCTTCCTTCGATGAAAACGACCATGGCTGCGACGATTTGTCCGCCTTGCATATTCGAGATGTCGTAGCATTCGATTCTGTGCGGATATCTTGTTAAATTCAGCGTTTTCCTGACTTTTTCGAGAATAGACTCCTCGCTTGTTTTCCTTTGAATGAACTGCTGATGGGCATTGGCATATGCATTGGCAAGAAGTTCAGCTTTTAGGCCGCGTTGAGGAAATGTGATCGCGATTTTTTTACCGGCGAGTTCGGTTAAAGTGGAGGAGAGGAGAAGACCGACGGATTCAAGTTCGGGGTCGAGGAGAATTTCGTTCGGGAAATTATCGAAACTTTGGTAATGATGAACGATGATCTGGCTTAAAATCTCATCAATAGAGCTGATGCTGTCGCGGGCTTCGTAGGTTTGCATGTGTTGAAGACGACCGGAACGTACCATCATGACGACGACAGCTCTGAATTCCGGAGTGCCATCAAATGCCCAGAAATCCTGATTCACGGGCGATTTTTGAACAATTTTCTGGGCAGAACAGACTTCTTCAATGGCTTTGAGCTGATCCCGATAGCTTGCAGCCTGTTCAAACTGAAGTTCTTCGGAGGCCGCCAGCATGCGTTCTTTCAAAATATTCTGAAGAAATTCAAACTTACCGGAGAGAAATAGTTCAGCATCCCGGCAATTTTGAAGGTATTCATCGCGATTGACGTCAAAAACGCAAGGCCCCGGGCAGCGATGAATTTCATATTGAAGGCAGGGGCGAACGCGATTCGAAAAGACGGCATCCCGACAGTTTCGAAGCATAAAATGCCGATTGATGACGTCGAGACTCATTCTGCATGACTGGGCACTGGGATATGGGCCGTAGTAATGTGCGCCGTCTTTTTTTCGTCGGCGCACAACTTCAACGCGAGGCCACTCATCGCGAGGATCTATGCGGAGCTGGAGCATTTCCTTGTCATCTTTGAGGACGACATTGAATCGCGGCCGGTAGCGTTTGATCATGCCGGCTTCGAGAAGCAAAGCTTCTCGCTCATCACTCGTAATGATGACATCAATATGGCTGAGCAAATTCTCAAGCATCGATACGAATGCACGAGAATCGTGTCCGGAAAAGTATTGGCCCACGCGACGATGGAGGTTTTTGGCTTTTCCGACATAAATGACCTGATCCCGATGGTCTTTCATCAGATAGACACCGGGATCCTGCGGAATGGATTCGAGTGCTTTTTCGTAATCGAACATGTGCATTTAAGCAGTTTCAGACTTTGTCTGAATCCGAAATTTCGAGACAGCTTTTGGCGATGTTGGTTGCGGCATCGGGTTTGGCATCGTTGAGTGCAGCTTTGGCAATATCGTCAATTTTGGATGGATTCTCGATGAGATCGGAGAGGATTTTAGGGATATCCGTGGCGACATTGTCATTGAGCACTTTGATGGCGGCTCCGATTTCGACGAGTGCATCGGCATTCTTTTCCTGATGGTTGTGAGCGGCGTAGGGGAAGGGAACGAGAATGGCTGCGCGGGCTGATGCTTTGATTTCGGCAATGCTCGTGGCGCCGGCGCGGCATACGAGCAGACTCGACCAGTGATAGGCGGCCCCCATATCGTCGATAAATTCGGTAATTTTTGCTGTTAAGTTTTGATTTTTATAAGCATTTTCTGTTTCTTCAAGCTTATTTTTACCAGCCTGATGCCACACGCAAATGCGGGATTTCTGTTCGTCCGAAAGTTTTGAGAGAGCGATGGGGATATCTGTATTGAGTTTCATTGCGCCCTGAGAACCGCCGAAAACGAGAAGATGAATGGCATTTTGGGGGACGGGAGCGCCAGTGCATGAGGTTTCCCAGGGTTCGTCCATTGGGGTATCGGATTTGGAGAGGACTTTGGAACGAACCGGATTTCCGAGATAAATGCACTTTTTCTTTGGCAGTTTGTCGGTATGTTCAAACGAAATGAAAATTTTATCGACATGACGGCAGAGAAGTCGGTTTGTGAGGCCGGGAATGGCATTTTGTTCGAGAATGGCGGTTTTGATATTTCGCCATGAAGCAACGGCGACGAGGGGACCGGAGACGTAACCGCCTGAACCGATGACGAGATCCGGCTTTTCGTCGTCGAGAATTTTTCCGGCTTTTTTGGCGACGCCGGGAAGTGCAAAGATGTTTTTGATTTTTCTGGCCAGTGAAGCGCCCTTGATGAAATCGAGGTCGAGCAGAATAAAGCGGTAGCCGGCTTTCTGAACCCAGTTGGATTCATTGCCGTGAGCGGCGCCGACGAAAGCAATTTCGACTTCCGGGCAGACGGATTTCATGGCATCCGCAACTGCGATGGCTGGAAAAACGTGACCGCCGGTTCCGCCGGCTGCAAACAGGACTTTTTTGATTTCGGACATGATGCGCAGCTTGTGTTGAAAATGATTGTGAAAGAAATCGTAACTATCTGCCAGGGCTTTGCCCCAAATTTCGCCAATCTATAATTTGTTATCTAAGTTGTTGATTTTAAATCGAATATTTTATTATTCGGCGGTCGTTCAAACTTAAAATGCAAAATAGATGAATGCGGAAAAGTCTCAGTACAGACTGTCGCAAAACAATCCGTACAGACGGCAAAAAGAAATTACTCCGCATTGGCCGGGGTGGCGAATTTTCCAATTAGTTTTCTGTGATTGACAAAAACGGCGTGTTGAGATAGCAAGATATATAGTCTTTTGTTCGCCGAATGGTGAGTTTTTTACTAAAAAAAGAGGAAAAACATGAGCGAATTAAGCCGCGAAGAAATCGAGAAGGAAATTGCCAGACTCAAAGAAGAACATGCAGCACTGGATGCAAAAGTTATTGCATTTGAAGAACAGGTCTGGATGTCTCCCGAAGATCAGATAGCCCAGAAAGAGTGTAAAAAGCTGAAACTGAAGGCTAAAGAGCGCATGGCTGAACTTCAGGAAAAACTGAACAAAATGTAAGAAATGAGGGCACTGCTTCGGCAGTGTCTTTTTTTTTGGTTTTTTTGGCCGTCTTTTGCTGGCGCAATACGACGGCTGGGGCGTTCCTGTTTCGCGGGCGAAACACGGAACGCCGTCCGTGCTATGCCATTGCGGCATACGCACGGAGCAGCGATAAATGGCTGATTTCATCCATTGTTGGAAGGTGTGGCGAGAGATTCGAGGACGATGCCTTTTGGGCGGTAGCCGTTGAAGAAACTTTCGGCATCCGTACGTTTTTTGCCTTCGAGCTGGAGTTCATGAACGGCCAGGATGCCTTCGGAACAGGCGACACAGAGGGCTTTCGAATCAGGATCGAGTCCGAGAATGGTTCCCGGAGCTTCGCCGGAAGCCCTGTCGATGGCGTGTGTTTTGTGAATGGACAGGCGTTTTCCCTTAAAAGAGGCGAAAGCTGTTGGCCATGGTGCAATGCCTCTGCAGAGGGCGTCGAGTTTTGCAGCGTTCTGGTCAAAAGCAATTGCGCCGAGGGATTTCTGTAGCATGGGGGCGGTTGTAGGTTCGCCTTCCTGCGGTGTGGGCTGGAGTTTTCCGCTGGCGATATCGAAGATGTTGTCGATGAGGATTTTTGCGGAAATTTCGGAAAGTCTGTCAAAGAGAGTGTCGGGTGTTTCATCCGGCCGGATGGGGGTTGTGGTGCGGGCATAAACTGGGCCGGTGTCCATGCCGGCATCCATTTTCATAAGGCAGACGCCGGTTTCGCGTTCGCCGTTGATGATGGACCATTGAACCGGTGCTGCGCCGCGATATTTGGGGAGCAGAGAGGCGTGGAGATTGAGTGGCGCAATGCGGGGAATATCGAGAAATGACTGTCTGAGAATCTTGCCGTATGCGATTGTGACGAAGAAATCCGGTGCAATGGCTGAAAGAGCGTCGTACATTTCCTGGGTTTTGAGCTTTTCGGGCTGATAGCAGGTAATGCCGTGTTTTTGAGCGCAGACTTTAACAGCCGGAGGCAGAAGCAGCTGGCCGCGTCCGGCTGGTTTGTCCGGCTGTGAAACGACTGCACAGACTTCGATGTCGGGATGGGCGATCAGGGCTTCGAGTGTTGGAACGGAAAATTCAGGAGAACCCATGAAAACGATTTTGAGCATGATATTCCTCGAAAAAAGAAG
>JAZRWV010000469.1:0-4153 GCA_045599925.1 Myxococcota bacterium | reverse complement strand
GTTCGCAATATGAAATGAACTTCGTTTCCCGAGCCTGCAGGCACTCCACCCCCGTTCCGGCACATTTGCACACCGAGCTCTGCCAAAACAGGCGTTCAACCTTCAGTAGAATATCCCAAATCCAGAAGTCAGTGATGAAATGTTGTTTCATTAATAATATTGCGCATTGATTATCACCAAGAATTTGCCTCCGCATCGAATTGACTTATGATTTAAAGGGTTTTTGTCTGGAGGATTACTTTTTGTCCAAATTAACGCATCACATAATAACCATCATTCTGGCAAGTTGCACTCTTATCACTGCAAATGCAGACAAAGCTTGGGCTAAATCGGTTTCAGAGCCGATTACCCCAGAAGCCTCTGGGAATGAGGAACCATCGGATACCAATGTTCCCCCCATTCTCGCTCTAGACGCCCAGATAGAAGACCATGATTTAATCAATGCCCAAGACGAAGAAACACACTATCGTTCAGAAACACAGGCAGAGACCTCGCCGGACACCACTGCGCTTGAACGTCAAAGCCTGTTAATTACAGATGCATTTACAAGGGCATCAGCACTTGCGTGTGCACAAAACTTAAAGCCGCTAAAATCTACGTCAGTACTTCCCAAAAACACGCGTCAGGTGAGTGAAGGTTATTGGATTGGAAGCCTTCCGTCAGCCAACAATGTCGATGCGCTTTATTCCCACAGAATCAAACTCGTCATCACAGCAACCCGGACAAAAGAAGATCTGACGCCCCTTAACAACCGGCTTGAAGAACTTGGCATGAAACACCTCATGCTTCCCTTTGGCAGCAAATTCCCAAAACCATCCCGTTTTATGTCAATCGTTTCCAGATACGCACCCGATCGCATCTTCATTCACTGCGATCATGGCGGAGATCGTTCCGGAGCGCTGCTTGCCTTTCTCCTCGTTAAAAAGCACAACTGGAAGCTTCCGCATGCCCTGCTTGCTGTCCTCAACCCCAGTCCTACAGACATCAAGGGGTTAACTGATGTACTTGGAAAAAGGGGATATACAATAACCCAAAGCGACATCGATAAATACCTTGGGATATATTCAGCAACGACCAATGGAGGTGGCGGAGGTCTGAAAGTACGCAGTGATGACTATAAAAAATTGCTCAACACCATGATCGATATGCTCGAAAAATAAGATATTATTTTCGGTTTATTGTTTTTCTTGTTTTTAATTCATAATGATAAACGATAAAAAAAGGAACATCAAAGGATGAACACAAACTTGTCACAGGAAGAAGAACAACAAATCCGCGCCATCAAAGCCCACCTGCATCGCCATCCAGAAATCTCATGGCAAGAATACGAAACAACAGCCTACATTAAGGAAATTTTAAGCAAGATTGATGGTCTGGAAATCCTTCCACTTGATCTTAAAACGGGTGTCGTTGCACGCCTGAAATGCCAAAATCCCGGTCCTTGTGTTGCCCTTCGGGCTGATATAGATGCCCTTGAAGTCATCGAATGCTGGGACTCGCCGGATAAAAGTCAAATTGAAGGAAAAGGCCATCTTTGCGGACACGATTTTCATACGTCATCCCTGATTGGAGCCGCAAAAATCCTGTCGCGTCTCAGACATGAGCTTTCGGGGACTATTATATTTATATTTCAGCCGGCGGAAGAAACGACAAATGGCGCGCGAGTGATATTGAAAACCGGTGTATTTGAATCGAATCATGTCGAAGCCATATTTGGTCTTCACAATCGACCTGAAGTTGATACAGGCAAAGTCGTCGTAAAACCGGGCTCATTAATGGCCGCCAAAATCAATTTTAAAATCGTCGTTCACGGAGTTGGCGGCCATGGTTCAATGCCGCATAAATGCGTCGATCCTCTCGTCTGCTCAGCAGCTATCATTCAAAATGTCCTGACCATTCCAGCCAGAAACGTCGATCCGATGAAATCGCTTGTGCTTTCGATATGCTCAATTCATGGCGGAACACCAAACAACCTCATCGTCGATCACGTCGAAATGACCGGAAGCATGCGCTATCACGAACCGGAAGTTGGAAAACGGGCATTTGAACGCCTAAAAACCATCGTTTCTGCAACATCAGAAACCTTTGAATGCACATCAGATTTCGAAGTGGTCGAATCCGTACCTGCAGTCATCAATGCGGCTTCACTGCTGGAAATTGCCGAGTCTTCAGCCCGCGAAGCCATTGGCCCCGATGCGGTTGTGTTTTCGGAAAGCGGGCTGGCGACAGAAGATTTCGCCGATTATATGCAAGTTGTTCCCGGATTTTTCTACTGGCTGGGATCGCATAAAGCCGGAGAAGACGTTTATGCCTGGCATCACAACAAATTCCATACCGATGATGATGCACTTCGTTACGGCAGCCAGCTTCTTGCCGTTTCAGCGATAAATTTTTTACAGGTGCTATAGCGCGGCCGTATCGGCAGAACCGTCACGCGCAACAGTTCTGCCAATAGACCGCGCAGCCTTGCGTATTGGCCAAAGGCCAATAGCAAGGCCATCAATCTGTACAAAATATTCGATTTTCCTCACTATTAATGCAATAGCCCTCCGATGCCAGACAATATCCAGTCTGACAAGTCTCAATGACACATTGCCCATTCAGACAATCTCCTGAGGCCCATCCCATTAATGTTGTACAATTATCGGTATGAGACTGGCAGTGTTCAATGCTGTTGTCCTCACAAACCGTCTCATACACGTGCTGATTATCAGAACATGGTATCAATGGAATACACTTATGGTTGACTAACTGATACCCCTTCTGGCACTCAGAAACACTACAACTACCTTTATCACAAATACCGTTTAGCCAGCCAACCTTTTTCTGGCATGAATTCTCGTGTTTTCCACAATTTTCCAGGCTATCAGCTTCGCATTTATCGAGAAATGCATGTTCACCGGCATCACAGCGAAGCAAAACACAAGTTTTATCTGATTGATTTAATATATATCCATCTTCGAGAGCGCATGCAGACGCCAGACACCGCCCCTCCGGTGAACAAGTCCCCTCACGCCATCCATCCTGATTTTGACATGAATAGCCGTGACTCCCACAGTTATTGAGACTATTCTTCTCACACACATCAGTTGAAATCAGATGTTCATCTTTCTCACAGGCCTGTTTCTTTTTCTGACATTTGCCATTCAACAATTCATAACCGTTTTCACAACTGGCTGCTTCACACTTTTTATCGACACAATATCCGGTTTTCCAACCAACATTCTCATTTCTGCAGTTATTTTCATGACTTCCGCAAGCATTTTCCGAATCTTTTTCACATTTATCTTCATATCCATGTTCATCGTCATTACAAACCATTTTACTGCAAAAATAATAATCATCTTTTGCATCATAGCCACATTCCCGAAAATCCACTGGACAAAATCCATTACTATCTAAATATTTGCTGCACTCGCCTTTATCGCAATCTGCATCACCGATGTATTTTAGTACCGCATTTTCAGATGCATTCGTTGGTGGACATTTCTCACCTCGATCCCTGCCCTCTTCCAGAACACAACCTGAAATGAGACATGAAATGAATAAAAAAATAGATATTGATTTGTTCGACATTGAAAAGTCCAATTTTACATAGTTTGTGAATGAACCACATAAAGCCCATCCACAAACATAACATTAATTACAACCAAGATAATTGGATGTCGCATTTTCCTTTACACAGGTTGTTGTAATTTCACCGCTTGTATTTTTCTTCCAGCAGCAAACATGAAATTCCGAACATCTATTACCATGCGAACTACAATTGGTCGTTGTGCTCTTTTCACAACCTCCATTATAAACATGGTATCCGGCACTACAAGTAGTCGTTGTGTCTTTTTCGCACTTATAATTACCATTTTTATGGTAACCAGAAATACAGCTATTTATGATGCAATTACCACTTGTTGTACATCCAACACTTGCGGCATTGGTAAAATCCTGTTTGAGACATTTGACACCGTGAGCACCGCAATTCAAATCGGAATTTGCTTCACATCCATTTTGATAGGGATGTGTGCCGCTACTGCAGGTCACTTTTTCACATGAACTGCCACTCACTTTATAGCCATCATTACAGGAAATCACACACTGGCCGCCAGAACATGTCGATGTACCGTTACTTGGGTTTGTGCATGCATGACCATGACTG
>JAZRWV010000468.1:0-2700 GCA_045599925.1 Myxococcota bacterium | reverse complement strand
AAATGGCTGGCGTATCGGTTTTGTATTGCGGCCTCCCTATCTCGCAAGCTCGATACGGTCGGCCCGGAGAGCTATCTCGCAGGCTCGATACGCTCTCTGATCACCGGCTATTTCATACGCCGGTGATTAATCTTAATGAAAGCCGCACCCCCAATCTATAAAGCGAAAAAAGAGCGCTCACGAAATTAGGATTTAGCAAAGCATCATGGAATTTTCACACATTATTGTCCAATGCGGCGGAAAAGGTACTCGCCTTGGAAAATACACAACAAATCGCCCCAAAGCACTTGTCCCTCTCAATAACAGGCCGCTGATCTTTCATTTGTTCGAGAAGTATCCAGATAAAAATTATATCGTCATTGGCGACTATCAATATGATATTCTGGCGAACTATTTAGAGGTGTTTGCAAAAGTACACTACATCCCCATCCAAACATCAGAGCCAGGGAATATGTCGGGCATAAAGAGCGCGCTGGAATTGATACCCAACGACACGGGGCTTATGGTTCTCTGGTCTGATATTGTGTTAGGCGATGCGTTTGCTCCAGAGGCGCTTGAAATAGACAATTACGTCGGAATTACGAATCGGTTTAACTGCAGTTGGTCAAGTGAAAATGGTGTGCTTGAAAAAATTGCGAAGCCTGGCAAAGGCGTCGCTGGTTGTTTTCTTTTTAAATCTCGAGATGAACTCGCGGGAATACCTGCATCAGGGAGCCTTACGCAATGGATGAAAGCCAACAGTATTCCATACAAAGAAATGAGCATGGCGGATTCCATTGAACTGGGCACGATTGAAGCGCTTGAAAAGTATGACAATTCTGACAATCGTTGTCGTCCATATAACCGGGTTAGTGTTGAAGATGAACGCGTCATTAAAGAGGGTTTAACAGACGAGGCGCGTGAATTGCTAAAGCGTGAGGAGAATTGGTATGAGAAGCTTTCGGAGTATCCATTCGATGGCATTCCACGCATACATTCGCTCAAACCTTTGACGATGGATCGCATTCACGGCGATAACATTTTTCGGGCTAATATTCCTGACTCTCGAAAACCCGTCATTATACAAAAGCTGATTGAGCGACTGGACACGATGCATCATTTGCAGTCAGGAACATATAATGCATTTGATATTCAAAAAGAGTATTATGCAAAAACACTTCAACGGCTGCGGTCTATAGCCTCATGCATTCCATTTGCGGATAATCCCTATATTGTTATCAACCAAAAGAAGTGCCGCAATGTTTTATTCTTTCGGAATTTGTTTCAAGAGATGACGAACAGGTTACCAAAAGAAGTCGAATTTGGAATCATTCATGGTGATTGTACGTTTACAAACACACTGATTGATCATGACGAAAACATCTATTACATCGATCCTCGCGGATACTTTGGAAATACAAGCCTGATTGGCGATGTATACTACGACTGGGCGAAGTTATACTATTCGATTGTTGGATGCTTTGATCAATTCAATGTGAAGCGGTTTGAGCTCCATATGAGTGAGAAAGAGGTTACCTATAAGATTGCTCCAAGCGAGTGGGAACAATACGAAGCCTTCTTTTTGAGTCGAATCAAAGACTGTGATTTATACAGAATCAAATTTATTCACGCGGTCATTTGGCTGTCTTTGGCTAGTCATTGCTGGGAAGATTTCGATTCGATGTGTCTGGCATTTTACAACGGTTTGTACCTTTGGAATGAACTCATAGAGGAATCTGACGATGATACTCACGATGTCCACACTCTCTAAAACCTGGATATTTGACCTCGATGGAACCCTGGTCGAACACAACGGATATAAAACCGGAGAGGATAAACTGCTCCCCGGTGTGAAAGAGTTCTGGGCGCAAATTCCAGAGACTGACTATATCCTTATTCTCACAGCCAGAGAAATTGATGCAAAAGAAAAAACAGAATCTTTTCTCAGGAAAAATCAAATACGATTTAACAAAATTCTCTTTGAGATGCCTATGGGGGAACGCATTTTAATCAATGATGACAAGCCCTCCGGGCTCCCGATGGCATTTTCTGTACGACCAAAGCGCAATATGGGGCTGTCTGATTTAAAAATAAACATAGACGAATCTTTATAGATATTATTTTGAGCATTCATATGATTAAACGACTATGGGTCAAACTTAAGCCTATTGCTATCTATGGCATCGTGGGGTGTATGGCTACCGCGATGAACATTGGGATTTTCATATTATGCTACCAGTATCTATCGATTCCCAATGTTGTCAGTAATATTATTGCATGGGTTATCAGCGTATTCTTTGCATTTATTATGAACAAGTTGTTTGTATTTGAAAGCAAGGATATGAGCAGAGCCGTATTCATGCGAGAGCTGTACAAATTTTTGCTCGCCCGGTTAGGTACAGGCTTGCTTGATCTTTTGATTATGTTTATCGCAGTCGATGTTATGGTATGGAATGCCACAATATGGAAACTGATATCTAACATCATTGTGATTATTGCCAATTATGTGCTTAGTAAGTGTGTGATTTTTAAAAAGCCTGTTCAACAGAGGTAGTCGTTTAAGGAAACTCTGATCAATTATTTTTGTGGGACTTTGCCCTTTTTCCTCAGTTCACAATATGAAATGAATTTCGTTTCCCGAGCCGCCTCACCTCCTTGTCACTTCGTGACGTTCCTCCTCTCCATTATGGCGAGGAGGAATTTAAGGTAACATTTCATTTG
>JAZRWV010000467.1:0-2928 GCA_045599925.1 Myxococcota bacterium | reverse complement strand
GGGCAAAGATCGACTTTTCCATATCCATCCGGTAAATCGATGACAAAATGTGGAATTCCAAGGCCTGAAAGTCGTCCCCGAAGATGGCGCATGACGGCCAGACCGCTTTCTATTGGGGTGCGAAAATGAGCTGTTCCCTGTGCAACATCACATAAAAATAAATAATATGGCCTGCAGCCTTCCTTGAGAAGCCAGCGGTACAACGGTTCGAGTATTTCGCCTCGATCATTGATACCTTTAAGTAATACACTTTGATTGCCCAAAATACATCCACACTCGCGTAGGCATTTCAGCGCTTTTGCTGATTCCCTGCTCGCTTCATTTGGATGATTGAATTGGGTATTGAGGTAAATGGGGGCATTTTTTCTCAAGATCTCAAGTAATTCTTCATCAAATATGCGTTGGGGAAGCGTACATGGCATACGAGTGCAGAGGCGAATGACGTCAATATGAGAGCATTCGCGCAATGAACTTATCAGCCATGATAGAGTAGAATTACTCAGGCTGAGAGGATCTCCACCGGATATCAGGACATCCCGTATTTGTTCTTCTGATTTGATACGTGTCAGGGCTTCTTCCAGCTTTGATCTGCTTACAGCTTCCATCAGACCAACACGAGCTCTACGCGTACAATGGCGACACCGCATGGCGCATTCATGTGTCGAATATATCAACGCTCGATCCGGGTAGCGTCGAGTTGCACATTGAGATATCGCATGACGAAGTTCTCCAAGCGGATCCTTGAGTAAATCTGAATGTTCTTCAAATTCGTGTGCATTGGGAATGCATTGCATGCGTATGGGACAGCTTTGTCCAAGACCATGATCGATCAGGGATGCATAATGGGGGCTGATTGCGACGGGAAAAATGTCTTTAACGCCTTCTGTCGCGTTGTGTTCCTCATCTGTCAGACCTAGAACTTTTTGAATTTCCGAGGCTGACAGAAGGCGATGATTCCATTGCCAACGATAGCTATTCCAATCTGATTCGCTTACATTCCGCCAATATTCTGGGCGACATTCATAGCTGCTTCGCAGATTGTTTATTATTAATGGAATCCTGTTTAGGGCTTTATGCTCGTTACCATCCATTGCTATTTCTTGTAATGTCCTTCAAAATCGACATATTTGCCAAGCAACAGATCATATTTTTCGCGCTTGTCTGCCTGAATATAGCGAACATCTGTTGTTAATGCACAGGCCAATGCGGATGATGCAGGATTGTTTTGTTCCGTTCCAAGCGGGATCATGGGGATGATACGCTGAATGACGCGATGAACATTTGCAACGTTGTTTCTCATGTGTGTAATGACTTCATCAACGGTTACAGCCTGGTCCAGCCAGCAGTCGTAATCGGTTGCCTGACACACTGTTGCATAAGCCATTTCAGCTTCCATTGCCAGCTTTGCTTCTGGGATTGCTGTCATTCCAACCAGATCTGCATGCCATGAACGATAGAGTTCACTTTCTGCTTTCGTTGAAAATGCAGGACCTTCCATGCAGACATAAGTCCCGCCGGCATGGGTCGTTACGCCTTCTGCCCGACAGGCATCCAGAAGTATTTGGCGCAATTCCTCGTTGAATGGGTGTGCAAAGGAAACGTGAACAACAATTTCATCAAAAAAGCTGTCTTTGCGATGGCGCGTGCGATCGATGATTTGATCGGGAATACAAAAATGTTCGGGGGCAATATCGATATTTAAACTGCCAACGGCTGAAAATGTAATAACCCAGAAAACTCCGAGACTTTTCAAAGCCCAAATATTCGCAGCATATGGAACAAGTGTTGGTGGAATGCGGTGACCATGTCCGTGACGAGGTAAAAATGCAACTCTGCGACCCGAATATTCGGCTATCGTAATCTTGTCACTTGGACGTCCAAAGGGGGTGTCTATTTCAACCTCTTCCAGAATATGCATTCCTTCGATTTCACTTAGACCGCTTCCTCCAATAATTGCAATTTCAGCCTTTTTTTCCATATCGTTTTCTCTTTATCTGTGAGTTGTTATGGGGCAAAGAAAGTTTGTTTTTCTGCACCCTGTAAGTTGTTTGTGATTTCCACCTTCACGAACAGCCAGGCTGACCTGTTCCGGATCTTCAATGATAGAACCGCAGATCGCATCGAATCCAAAATCCCATAATTTGGGATGAAGAGGGACCGTAGGTCCCACTATCATGCGATAGGCTTCCGGGTGACTGCAAGCAATAATCTCTTCGGTTGTGTGTGTGAGCAGTGTTGACGATGTCATAACGACGATGTCTGATTCACAAAGCTTTTCAGGAATCTGAGTGTTTGGAATATCGCCTGGTTTACATCTGCCTTCCAGTTCAAATACATCGAGATGATGGCCTGCTTGTCGCAAATCATCTGCAAAATGAAAATGTCCAATGAGTGCAATGTGCCGGGGGCGGCCTTGACATATTTTATCCAGAAGATCCTGAGCTCTTCCCGGGTATTCAGTCCCTGTCATTCCTGTTTTCGATATTGATGCTGCCAGGGCTGCATTGGCGAGTGCTCTGGCTGTTAGAGATTTGCTGTCGTATAGGTTCAGCAAATCTTGGACAGGCAAACCTTTGAGATGACCTGCAGCGGGAATCAGGGCTCCGGGAGGATCTTCGCACCAGCGATGGGCTGTTGCGGAAATTCCGGCTCCGTATTGGGTTTTTACAAATGTCCAGAATATTCCAATGGAGACGTCTTCTATTATGGCATCTTCAGGCGCATAGGCCAAAAGAGAATCAAATATGCGCATTAAAGACGTCTCCTGTTATGAATTAGTTCGCGGGGGTATCGGATACCGGATCGGCCTCAACTGTTGCCGGAGCGGCCTCAACTGTTGTCGGAGCGGCCTCAACTGTTGCCGGATCGGCCTCAACTGTTGCCGGAGCGGCCTCAACTGTTGCCGGAGCGGCCTCAACTGTTGCTGGA
>JAZRWV010000466.1:0-2785 GCA_045599925.1 Myxococcota bacterium | reverse complement strand
CCTCCAGGCCTTCAAGAATTTCAATATCCTTTGCGGAATAACTATTTTCACTCATCCTGACCTCATCAAATACGCCCCGTAACGGGCCAATTTTTTCTGTGCGCCTTCTAACATCTTTTTGACTTTGAGGAATTTATTTTTTTATCTCATTGCCAAAGTGAGACTCGTGATTAATCTGCCGCAACCGCTCGACAACACGGGCGCATTTAACATTTATACTTAGAAATAACGCGAAATTCGCGTACTTGGAGACTTTCATGGATTCCCAGGACGGAAAGAAAATAAAAACAACCAAAACAAGCACGACCACACCAAAGCAGACCGTGCCCAATCCAGAAGACACCACTATCCTGAGTGAATTTAAAGGCATTCCTGTTTTCCCGCTCAATGATCTGGTCATTTTTCCGAACGGCTTTTCAGTCATTAAACTCCACTCAGAATCACAAGCAAACGCAGCGATTCGGGCTCTACGGGAAAAAGAACACGTTGCAGCAGTCCCCGTTCATACTGAAAATAATATCGAAAACCTAAAATCCATTTCGAACCTTGACGCATTCTATTCTGTCGGTGTTTATACCCGCATTATCAAAATCGTCAGAAAAGAAGAAACCGATGGTGCCGTCTGGCAGGTCACCCTTCGCGGAACATCCAGAGTTATCCCAAGGTCCATTGCATACGACGACAACTTCCAGGTTTTACGCATGGATCTTGAAAAATCTAATGAAGTACCACTCGCCATCATTGGTGAAGCAGTTTACGAAGAACAAACCCTTTTCAGAACCGTTCGTCAGTCCGCTAAAAGTTATTTTGAAAGATGTCAGGCCTCGGATGAAACACGAGAAGCCATTCGCCTCTGCGAATCCATTCGCGATGCCGGCATTCTTTCCGATTTTCTTGCGGCACATATCGACATGCCTTTTGAACAGCATGCTGAACTTCTTTGTGCACTTTCCATCCGCGATCGACTTCGACTGCTTCTCGACATCCTCGCCAATCAGATGGAAGTAGCCAAACTCGTGGCAAATGCCGCGCAAAAAGTGCGTTCTGATTTAGATAAACAACAGCGTGAATATTTTATCCGGCAACACATACGCGCGCTCAAAGAACAGATTTCGGAAGAACCGGAAAATGATGCCGAAGAGCTCAAAGAACGCATCGAAAAAATGGATGCCGACCAGGAAGTTCGCGATTACACGATGAAACAATGGAAACGACTTTCATTCCTTCCCGTTTCAAGTGCTGAATATTCCGTTGCAAGAGCTCATATCGAAACCATTCTCGATATGCCCTGGCATCAAAAAACAGAAGATCATCTGAATCTTACTGAAGCCAGAAGAATTCTCGACGAAGATCATTACGGACTTGATGATGTCAAACAGCGAGTGATTGAACACCTCGCCGTGCTTGCACTCCGAAAGGATTTGAAAGCTCCGATTCTCTGTCTGTACGGACCTCCTGGCGTCGGAAAAACGAGCATCGGAAAGAGCATTGCCCGTGCCCTTGGAAGAAAATTCGAACGCATCAGCCTTGGCGGCATTCATGACGAGTCCGAAATCCGCGGTCATCGACGTACATACGTTGCAAGTATGCCGGGACGCATTGCACAAGCCCTGAGACACGCAAAATCCATGAACCTCGTCTTAATGCTCGACGAAATCGATAAACTCGCCAATGACATTCACGGAGATCCATCAAGTGCACTGCTCGAAGTACTCGATCCCGAACAGCATCACGCTTTCGTCGACAACTATATCGAAACGCCGATTAACCTCTCCGATGTCCTATTCATTACAACAGCAAACAGCCTCGATATGATTCCCGGTCCGCTTCGCGATCGCATGGAAATCATCGAAATCCAAAGCTATACCCATATCGATAAACGCTCTATTGCAACCGATTTTCTCATTCCCAAGATGCTAAAGGAACATGGACTTATCAAGTCAAATCTCAACATGACATCAGATGCACTTGACGACATCATTTCCAATTACACGAGAGAAGCCGGTGTCCGACAGCTCGAACAGAAAATCGGTGCTATATGCAGGAAAATAGCCGCTAAAGTCGTTGAAGCTCGCGATGAAAACAAGAAAAAGCCTCGTGTCACGGTTTCCAGAAAGAATCTCGAATCATTCCTCGGCAAAAAACGTTTTGATTATGACATGATCGAACCAGACAGACTGCCCGGAATTTCGACAGGACTCGCATGGACATCCGTTGGCGGCGACATTCTATTCATTGAAACGACAAAAATGCAGGGAAAAGGCGAACTCGTCATTACCGGAAAACTTGGCGAAGTCATGCAGGAAAGTGTTCGCGCCGCAATGACTCTCGTCAAAGCCCATGCCGAAAAGCTCGGTCTCGATCCAGAATGTTTCGCGAAAACAGATGTTCACATTCATGTACCAGCCGGAGCTACCCCAAAAGACGGCCCTTCGGCCGGATGTGCCATATTCTGCGCCATCTTAAGCCTTTTCAGAAACATTTCGGTTCCGGCAACACTAGCCATGACCGGCGAAATCTCGCTTCGAGGCAATGTTCTTCCCGTCGGCGGCATTCGCGAAAAAGTTCTTGCAGCTCACCGAGCCGGAATCAAAACCATTCTGCTGCCAAAGAAAAACGCCCCTGACCTCGACGACATTCACGAATCAGTCAAAAACGACATTCACTTCATCCTCGTCTCAACGATTGATGAAGTCATTGAACACGTTTTCAATCTTTAGTCGACAAAACCAATAATTTTTCTTTTTAAAAGAGGGGTTTTTTTTAAACCCCTTCAAAAAACTTT
>JAZRWV010000465.1:0-2640 GCA_045599925.1 Myxococcota bacterium | reverse complement strand
TGAACACGGCACAGATTCACATTTTTGCATCATAACATATTCAGCATTGAAACACAACCACGCGTATGCACCTTCGGCATAACACTTTGGCAATCGGGCGCTTTCAGCTCTGCTGATACGCGCCCGCGTCAAAGCTATTCGGCCAAAAGCCGAATACGCTTTGACTCCATTTTATTTGAGCGCGTATTGCCGGCTCCAAAGCATTTTCCCTGTCATTAATCCTGTCACGCGGACAAGCTTCAACACCGGCAATAGCGCGAAATGACGGCCGTATTTGCCTTTCAGGCAAATAGGACGTCCCCCATCAGCTTCAAACCGCCTCTAATCTTCGTAAGACTTGTGGTAGTAATAATAACCGCCGTAATAACCGCTTGAATTCGAAGACATGTCATTAAGAACCGTGCCAAGAATCGGAGCATGAACGCCTTCAAGCAGTTCTCGCGTTCGGAGCAGATACGGCAACGGCGTCTTATCGGATCTGGCAACCAGAATCACACCATGGACATGCTGCGCGATGATCAGCGCATCCGCCACAACAGTCACCGGCGGAGAGTCTATAATGACGAGATCAAATTTCGATCGCAGTTCAGTCAGCAGCTCGCCAAATGCCTCCGACAGAAACAGCTCCGCCGGATTCTTCGGGATTTCCCCACAGGGAAGCAACTTTAGCCCCTCAGTTCCTGTATCGAGCAACACATCATCCACTTTCTGCTCGCCGTTAATCACCGCACTGAACCCTGCTTCAGGCTTCATTTTAAAGACTTCGCTGATTCGGGGGCGGCGGAGATCCGCTTCAATGAGGACAACGCGTTTTCCGGAAATGGCCGACATCACGGCAATGTTGATTGCCGTCATCGTCTTGCCGTCAAGCGGCTGAGCCGATGTGACCAGCAAAACATGAGACGTCTCCGTTTTGAGCAAAAAATGAATCGTCGTGCAGAGCGTACGAATGCATTCCGTAACCGGCGAACGCAGATTTTCGATGATAAACCGGTAAGCCTTGCGCCCTTTGTACTGACGCGTATTGGGATACTTCGGAACGGCACCAAGAAACGGAAGTCCTGCTTTTTCCTCGATATCCGTCTGAGTACGCACAGAAATATCGAGCAGCTCAAGAATAAACCCGATGAGCAGACCACCAATGAGCATTGCAAGCAGCGTTATCGCAGCATTGATGAGAAGATTGGGGCTGACTGGTGATGTCGGCGCAATAGCCCTGTCCAGAATCTGAATGTTGTTGATTTCGAGCAGACGGTTCAGGCTGACCTCATTCAGCTTTTTCTGGGACTGTTCAAAAAGACGTTCCTGCTCTTCTTTCTGGCTTTCGTATTGTTCGTACAACAGACGAAGCTGATCCAGTTCAAGAGCCTCCTTTTGTATCGCCGCAATATCGGAATTGAGCTCATTGTTGAGTTTGACCAGAGCCTGATAACGCGCGTCAAGACCCAGCAATATATTTTTCATTTTTGACAGGACGGAATTGCGACAAGTCTCAATTTGCGAACGAATGGCAACGACCTGCGGTGATTTTTCAAGATAAGTTGCAAGGAGTTTTGTTTCCTCGCGTTCAAGTGCTGTACATTCAGCCATCGCTGTTTCAAGCGAAGAATCTTCAACGACAATGCCAAAGGCACGAATGTTATCGACAGAAACGGTAATTCCACGCAGTTCAGAGAGCATATATCCGGCATGCTGGCGCTGCGTCTCAATTTCCACGCGCTTATTATTTAAATAATCGATGCGCTGATTGGTTATTTTTTGCTGTTCAATGGGATTTGAATAAAGAAGCTTGTGATTTTCCTTGAACGCATTGAGCGCATCACGGGCCTCCTGCAGCTTGACCTCATTTTCCTTAAACTGCCGATCGATAAACTCGTAGGTATTGTTAAGGGAAGCGAGCCTAAGCTCGGAATTCTGCTCGGAATAAGCCGTTGCGATGGCATTCGCCAGTGTAGCAGAGAGTTCCGGATCCTTATTTTTAACGTGAATATTGACGAGCCGAGTCCCGCTGACAGCCTCGATTTTCAACATTCCAATGAGTCTTGCCACAGGATCAATCTTGATCATTTTCTGTTCGAGCAGACCGGCATCCGTAACATCCTGAAGCCCAAGGAAAGTTATATTCGTCGCAAGCCCGAGATCATCGACGACGCGCTGAGCGACATTGCGCGACTGCATGACTTTGAGCTGGGTGTCGTAATATGTGTCGCGCAGATACCACTGTTCCGAAGATGTGGAATCGACAGGATTAATCGTCGGTGGTTCAGGATTGATAATGACAGCCGTCACGGCCTCATATATTTTGGGCTGTCGAATCGTATAAAATGCGCCAAGACAGCCAATAATCCCCATGGCGACAATAATTCCCCATCTACGCCGCCAAAGAATATCGACATATTCGCGGATCGGAAATCCTGACGCATCCGAATGCGCTTTTTCCTGGGAAGTATTTGTCATCTTCAGAACACGGTTTGAGGAATGTAAACAAGATCAGCCGGATGCATGCAGACATTCGGCTCTTTTCCGAGCAGAATGTCCTGATACGGAACTGTTACAGATTCAGATTGAGTACCATTTTTACGCACAATGACAACGCCATTTGTCAGAGCCCTGGCCGAAGGTCCACCCGATTGTGCAATG
>JAZRWV010000464.1:0-2479 GCA_045599925.1 Myxococcota bacterium | reverse complement strand
TATTTCGGGCTGCGCCCTGCATACGCCCTGCTGTTTCGGGCTATTTCGGGCTGCGCCCTGCAATACGCCCTCAATGACCGGTTCTGCGTCGCATGACAATCAGCAAGGACAGCAGGCCAACCATAATCCATAGGGCATGGTATCGTGTGTCCGAAACCCCATGATACTGACAGCTGTTCGAGATCATATCGATATTCTGAGCGTTTCCTCCAAATAAACATGCACCGGATTCGCAATGATAGCCAGGACCACATATTCCACAGGTTCCACCGCACCCATCATCTCCGCATCTTTTATCCTTACAATCGGGAATGCAGTTTTCCTGTGTTTCAACACATCCCTGTTTGATGTGACATGAAAGACCGGACGGACAGTTTCCGCATCGCCCCCCATGTTCATCATACATTCCGCACGTCGGAATACCATTATTGGCATTGCAGCTCAGAGGTATATACTCTTCAGCATTCTTTTGATTACAGGGACATTCAATGCCGCAAATCGGATCTTTTTCACCACATGCCCCAGCTCTGCAACTGAGCGAATGACTCTCAAAATTCTCATCCAGACAGATGCACATGCCTGTTTTTTCATCGCATGTCGTCTTTTCCGGACATGTCCCGCATGGTTCTCCACAGGCATTAAATCCGCATTGACGGCCTAAACACGAACTTTCGCAGATACATGTATGTTCCTGACAAATCATGCCGCTCGGACATGTTCCGCATGTGCCGTTGCACCCATCATCACCACATTCCCATCCGGTTGAGGCCGGATCACTTTTATCTTTGCATTGAGGAATGCATTGAACTGAATTGGTTTGAATGGATTCACACACAAATTGCCTGTTTCCGTCAGCTGTTGTTGTACTCTGACAGGATTTTCCCGAGTCGCAGGATTTGGGTGTTTCTCCACACCCATTATCACCGCATTCATAGTCCTGGAACCGGGGAAGACATGTACACATGCCGTCAATGCAGATGGCATTGTTCTGACATTTTCCGCATGAATGACCACATCCATCATCACCACAGTTGCTGTTGACGCAATTGGGAACACACTCACACTGGCCGGCATTTGCTATATCAGCAGTCAAATAGCCATTCCCCAAATAAAGCGAAAACCCGCCTTCGTATCCAACAGCACCTAACTGCTGACCTTTGACGACTGCAGCACCGGTAACGATATTGGGAACGATATACCCAATATGACAGTAAGAGACATCTCCTTTCGAATGGGCAATCGTAATGATAGAGCCGTTATCAATCGTGCATGGACAGGATTCTGTCAAACAATCAGATTTCGACTGAATCGACTGAACATAGCCATTATCGATTGCAAATACAAAATCATTGGCTTCACTTTTGTAAGAAAGGGTGGAATCGGATTCTGTAGGGTCTGCGCTATGAGTTGGAGCGCATGGACTGGCCTCTGCCTGCATGCAGTGCAGACAAAAAACACAGAGAACCATCACAAATCTGGCTGTTCTGTGTTTGATGTGCGTGTTGTAGTTCTGATGCAGAAATTTCATCGCTGTTCATTAAAGAGTCAAACATTCACCGAATGCATTCTGCATAAATTATCTCATAAAACCACTGCATTTCAAGTGTGTAAAATCAAAGTACCCGTTACGGATGACTGTGCAGCCAAAGGAAAGAAGGTAGTGCATACTCGCAGTAGCGAGCGAAAACACACGCTTATTATTCTAAACAATGTGCATCCTTAAACAAAATGTCTGTTAGACAATGTCTTGAATAATCGTGCCTATCAAAGCCGAAAACAAGATGAACACAATTAGAAGATGCTTTCCCGCTTTTGGCAACAACGCCCTCGCTGAACAGTTACATTAACGGCGTATTGATTTGAACAATAAAAAAGCGGCATGAAGCCGCTTTTTAAATCAATTTGATATTAGCCTGCTTTGCCAGGAAGCCATTCGCAATAACCTTCTTTCCATTCACCAGTATCGGGATCCTGTTTCGGTGCAACCCACTGACGATCCACTGCGCATTTACCAGTTTCGGTGGTGCTGGGTGCCCAAGATTTGCAGCCCATAAGGACACATGCCATGCTCATCAGGACGAACAGAGCAAGGACAACACTTTTGTTCATTTTTGCCTCCATCAGGTTATTTTAACGAATGTCGTTTCTGCGACTTTTTGCAAAAGATTCGTTTTTCTCCGTCTGAGAAAACGATTCTATGTTTTTTGCGTCATTTTCGCTTTTTTCGCAAGGTAAATATGCTTCCAACTGCATTTTATATCAAATGCATCGTGAATGAGCCGATTATTCATCGAGTTTTTGTGATTTTCTTCTGCGAAGCAACAAGCAAAATACAAACATGAGCAGGACGGAGCCAATGCCTGTAGTTGTATTCAGGGGTGTCGCAGAACAGGAGGATTCAGCTTGTGAACTATCCGATTCGTCATCATTTTTCGAATCATCGCCCGTGTTTTTACCCGGTTCGTCACCTGTGTTTTCA
>JAZRWV010000463.1:0-4914 GCA_045599925.1 Myxococcota bacterium | reverse complement strand
CTGCTCGTCCTCGGCGATAAACTGCGAAAGCAATTATGCCGATGTGGACGGCAAGGCCTCCAATGGCTGCGAAGTCAATCTGAAGACGGATAACAACAACTGTGGTGCAAAAGGTAAAGTATGTGAAAATGGTCAGTCATGTGTGAACGGCAGTTGTTCCTGCCCGTCAGGTCAGACTTATTGCAAGACCGGCACATCGACGTATGCCTGTATCGATGCGAGCAGCAGCAACCAGTATTGTGGCTGTTCCAATACTTCTGCTGGTACAAATTGCACTAGCAGTGGTCAGATTTGTACTTCCGGCAGTTGTGCGACGACTTGTGCTGGTGGGCAAACATTGTGCAAGGGCACCTGCATTGATAAATCAGCAACCCATGTTAGCTCGTGTACGACTTCATCCATTACTTGTGAAACAGGTTATGACGACTGTGATGGCAATGTTGCGAATGGTTGCGAAGTGAGGACTACCGGCAGTGACAGCAGTAACTGTGGTGGATGCAACAGGCTCTGTCTGATAACTCAATATTGCAGCAATGGTTCATGCGTTACACCCGCATCAAGCTGTCCATCTGGCACATATAAGTGCGGTGGCAGCTGCATGGCTTCTGAAACCTTATCAGCATTGCACATGACGAATTCCTGCACTTGTGTGAATGGCTGGAAGGATGCCAATAATAATAAAGCGGATGGTTGCGAAGCATTTGTCGCTGTTATAAACAAGTGCAATAGTCTGGATTATCCTTATGATTGTCGAAATGATAATCCCAGTTATGAGTATTGTTGTAAAGAGAGTTCATACTGTTCATCTCATTCACTCAGGTATTGTGAGCGAGAAATAATTGTAATAGAAGGGTGTACAGATCTTAATTATTCTGTTGATTGTAATGGCAATGGTAGTAAGTGTTGTAAAACATTATCTGACTGTTCATCTGGGGCTATTTCAGCATGCTTGTATAAAGCTATTGAAAGAGATGATGAATTGGAACCCTATATTCCTTAATCAATGTTTGAATATGTAAAGGCGCCGTTTATCGGCGCCTTTTTTTTTAGGCCGGTTCTCGGATGGTTAGCCTTCTCGGAATAATAGAATAATACGAGATATTGTGGATATAAGTTGATTCCGGTTATTCCCGATGATCCGAATATACCTTCTGAGCCTTATATTCCCTAATGCCAACATTGCATGCTTGGGAATGAGTGTTTATGAAAGTCCGTCACTGGAGTTGTTTGAGTGGCGGTTTTTTTGTGTGGGCGGTCTAGCTCACGGACGTTCGCTACGCCCGCCGCGCGCAGCTATCGGCGCCATTGGGCGCGATACACTGCGCGGCCAAAGCTGGCGGGCCGGTGTATTGCAGGCCGCAGGGCCGGAAATAGCCGGCCCGGGCTGCCGTATTGCTGCAGGCAATAGGCGGCCGAAAAGAAACAAAATGAAAAAAAAGTGAATTAACTGCATAAAAAATTTAAAATCGCTGTATATAGGGCCGACGTGAAATGGCTTCAGGTCGTATCAAATCGTGTAAATGGGTTTTGAATGGATGCAAATCCGAGACAATTCGGGCGATATACGCTCTGCAGAATGATTGCGCGCGGGGGGATGGGCGAGATCTATCTTGCGCAGCTTCAGGGTGTGGCCGGCTTCGAAAAGACTTGTGTGATTAAGAAAATCCGTGCTGATTTGGCCTGTGATGAGACGTTCAGGGAGCGCTTTTTGAATGAGGGTCGGACGCTTGTCGCACTGACTCATTCGAATATAGTCCAGATCTTCGATATGGGAGAGGTCGAGGACGAGTATTATCTGGCGATGGAATATGTGGACGGTGCGGATTTGCGGGCCCTGATGCGTTGTTCCAAAGCCGGAAAAATGCCAGTTGAAACGGCGATTGCTGTTGCGGAATGCGTTCTTCGCGGGATGAGTTATGCGCATCGCGCCGTCGACGTTTCGGGCCAGCCGCTAGGAATCGTTCATCGCGACATCAGTCCGTCGAATATCCTCATTTCGGTGGAAGGCGACGTCAAGATCATCGATTTTGGCATTGCAAAGGTTAAGACCGTCGAGAGCTGCAGCGGCGTCGTGCAGGGAAAATTCGCATACATGAGCCCGGAACAGGCCAGAGGCGAAAAACTCGATGCCCGGACAGACATCTTTTCACTCGGTATCGTTTTGTACGAGATGCTGACGGGGGTCCGGCCTTTTGAGGGCGATTCGGATCTTCAGTCTTTGGAACGCATTAAATGCTCTGAGCCGCGCAAGGTCAATGAACTTCGGCGCGATGTCGATGAAGAACTGTCAAAAATTGTCGAAAAGTCACTGCAGAAAGATCGCGAAGAACGGTATCAGAGTGCTGATGAGTTTTATGATGCACTCAATGCGTATGCGAAGTCTGCCGGACTGGATGACAGTCAGAGAGCTATTTCACTGTATTTTAGGCCACTGATGGAAATCGGAGCGGCTCCGGTCAGCATGAATGACGCATTGGATGCCATGCTGGATGCCCAGGCACTTGGCATGCAGACTACGGCGACGATGACGATGCAGCCGCGTTCTTCTTCTCAGAATCAGATGTACGTTCGGAGAAGCAGTTCCGGTGAAAATGCGAGGATTTCACGGCCAGTGGCGAGTTCTGATGAACAGTTTAATCGCGTGCAGGCTTTGGAGGACGTTGAGATTTCCAATGATGCAGTGCCTGTGCGTGTTGAATCTTCTGAAATTGAGCCTGATAAGAACGACAGAAATCATAAGATTTCACATGGGTTTGTCTATGTTTTGGCCGCCGTTGTCATTGCATTTCTTGTCGTGGGTGTTATATTTCTTTTGCAGGGGACAAGAGAGACGTTTGAACAGCCAAAGACACAAACTGTTCTTCTGCATGAGGAAACACCTGAGAATCAGGACGAGCTTGAGGCTGACGAGTTTGTGTGGAACATGGCGCATTCTGTTTCAGAAATGCCTGGCGCGTTCTGGCACGGGATCCCAGTTTTTGTGAATACAGTTCCGGAAAACGCGACGATATATGTGGTTGAAGGCGCGTATCGGAAACTGGAGGAAAAAAGCGTGACGCTGCTTTCTGACAGTGATGTGGAACTAGCCATTCAGGCTCCCGGATATGAAACGTGCATGATCAGCGTTCAATTCAATTTGCAGGCAGAGCAGACCGAGCATTTGATATGGCAGAACTGTCGAAATGTTGTTCCCGTATTTTCTGTTTTCAAACAACGCGTTGAGCTCAATGTGAATCTGAATTCGATTCAGGCCATGAAAAAAGTTCTGCAGCAGGAAGAAGAGGTTGTGGCACCGTTGGAAAATGCAGAGCCTGATAAGGAGAAAAATCAGATCGACAATAAGGCTGATAAGGAAAAAGCGAGTGTCAAAATGCAGATAAAGACTGCAGAGAAGACACAGAAGAAGCCTGATATTTTGTCAGTTCAGTTCAAGTCCTCTGTACCAGGGCTGGTCATAGTTGGTGGAAAACACTACGATACGCCTGCTCAGGTTGATGTTTTGAGTGGCACGTCATATCAGATTATGCCGCAGATCAGCGGCCGCAAGGTTGCTGTTCCCTATAAGGGGGTTATTTCCGGTTCTCAGGTTAATGCTGCATTCTGTGAGGCCAAAATTCGCATTAAGGAATCGTTTGCTCCAAATGATCCTGCTCCATACCAGCTGTCAGATATTTATCTGGATGGTGCTCGCATTGCGACGAGAACTGATTCCGTCACAGTGGTTCTTCCCTGTAAACCATATGAGTTGGAGGCCCGAATTCAGGCTGGTGATGTTCAGTTGGCTGAAAAACAAAAGATATCTGTGGTTTCTGATGGACAGAATGTCTTTTCGCTTAAATTGAAAGCGGTTCCATGAGTTGCTAGCTGTTCCGACGTTCATTAGGAAAATTGATGAAAACACTGACTCTGGATATAGGAAACACTTGTTCATCTGTAGGCATGTTTTGCGAACGCAAACTCATTTGGCGACATGAGTTTGAGACAGCATTCTTGAGGGAAAAGCTCGATGAAATATCGGGGAAAGGTCCCGATTTGTGTGTCATATCCTGTGTTTCGTCTAAAGCATCCTCTCTAACGGAAAGAATTTATCATCTTTTGGATTGCAAAATTGTAGAAGTTCAGCCGTTACATGCTCCACTGGTGATTCATTACGAACATCCGGAACGGCTTGGACAAGATAGAATTGCGAATGCCCTTGGTGCGCGGCTGTACAGCGATCACGGTGCGATTGTTGTCGACATGGGAACGGCGACACATTTTGATATTGTGAATGAAAAAGGCGAGTTCTGTGGAGGTCCGATACTTTCAGGTGTGGAGACGATGTTGGATGCATTGACACAAAGAATTCCACATCTGCCGAATCCTGATCTTTCATTTGAGCTTGAACCGGTTTCCCAAAGCACACTGAGTGCTATAAGAACCGGAACGCTGCTTTGCACTGCAGGTGGAATTGAAAGAATTGTCTTTGAGATAAAAAAGCAGATTTCGTTTAATCCAAAAGTCATTTTAACGGGTGGAAATGCAACGCTAATTGCTCCGCATATTGTGTATGATGAATGGATTCCGGATTTGACGCTGGAAGGTCTTCGTGTTTATGGGGAATTGGCTATGGGCAATGCAGTTCAATGAGCAATGATTCGACGTTGCATGCAATGCCGGATCGAATGCGTTATTTGGGTATTGGTTACTGCAAATAACCACAGCATCTCAGCCGGGGCTCTGCCTCGGGGACTCAGTTCACAATATGAAATGAACTTCGTTTTCCGAGCCGCGTCACCTCCTTGTCACTTCGTGACGTTCCTCCTCTCCATTATGGCGAGGAGGAATTTAAGGTAACATTTCATTTGCTCACTGGGCTCTGCGAGGCTAACCGTCCACCGGACGGTTAGCTTCTCGGCCCCCCATTCCGGTAAA
>JAZRWV010000462.1:0-8786 GCA_045599925.1 Myxococcota bacterium | reverse complement strand
CCCCCTCGGCGCTATTTGCTTCGCAAATACGCGCCTACCCCCACGGCGCTATTTGCTTCGCAAATACGCGCCTTCTTCAGTTCGCAATATCAAATGCGCGGTGTTTCTCTATCCTTCCCACATCGGGGGAAGGTGGCGCGTAGCGCCGGATGAGGGGAACAACAACGATTCAGGACTTCTATGGCAGAACAGGCCTACCCCGCAACCTCACCATCCGAAATGTCAGCTTTTTCAAGCAAATGAATCATCACGTCTGACAACTGTGCACAATCTCCATTGCTTGTATGGTAAGCAACAGAAGCATTATCGGAAAGACGAACGATTAATATGACATTTCCATCAGCATGTTTAATTTCGGTCTGAAATGAAATCTTATTATCCAGTATAAACTGATCGGCAGAATTCTGTAATTCAGTCACGAAAGAAGTCCATTTTTCGGGATAAACCATGACGAAATAGGCGTATGGATAGATTGAATTCATCACTAAATTATGAGCAATCTGAACCTGAGCGCACAACAGATTGGGGAGTTTCTTTTTAAGCTTAAATTTAGCATCAACCCCTTCAAGATGAACATGGTCATCCTCATTGTATTTCAAAATTGCTTTTCGCTCATAATCAAAATAAGGGTTATCAGGATGTCTCTGCATGATTGCATTAATTGTTATGGAATCTGTGCAGATAGTTGATTCATTAGGCGTAAAAACTTTAACAGGCCATGGATAAAAAAGTTTGAACAGGAAATAGGGAATAAAAACAGCATCTACAACAATTGCCCCCAAATGTGGATTATCACAAAATAGTTCAACAATCATAAAGATACAGAGAAAAGCTCCAACAACCCTCATAATTGTGATGATTTTTAATATATTACTATCAGGATTGGCAATCGATTCATTATAACATCTGCATTCATTTATTTTGTCTTGAAGTTCATCCAGCGATTGGGTGATTGGTATTTTTTTGGTTTTTCCGACTTTATCTCCCCAATGCGTTACAGAGATGCTTTCAAATCCAGATGTTCCGGGTGAAAAAAACAATGGCGACATCAACACCATTATTGAGCCTAAAAAGCATGAAAGACCGCTTACACCAAAGAAAAATTGAAGGAACACGCCAAGCGCGAGGAGGATAATGCTGAAAACAATCTTATCGTCCATCAGTTTATCCTCCTTTAGCGCGCGCCGCCGGAAACGCATGCACTGTGGCATGCACTATGGCACGCATGATGGCATGCACTGTGACAGGCGCTGTGACAAGCATCATGGCATGCACTGTGGCAGGCATCATGGCATGCACTGTGACAGGCACTGTGACAGACATTTTCGAGATTCGGCTGTGTAAAACATCCATTAAAGCAGACTGAAGACTGCAAAAACTGCTGATATCCCATATTCATATTCTGAGATAAGCCTAAATTGTGGTGATATCGCCTGGTATAATATCCGTTATAATGACGCCAGTAATAGCGATTGTGCCAGAAATCTTCATCACACTGGTCTGGCTTGGAAATCGTCGGATCCGTGAAGTATTTATCCTCAATAAGTTTAAATTCGAGCTTGTCTTTTTCCTCTTCTTCCGGATTTTTGTACATGAGGTTCATGTAATAATTTCGAGTCGCATTGAGATCGCAATCCCATGTTTTCTCCTGAATGCCGGTGATAACCCCTTCGATAAAATCCTGAAGTTTTGTCTCATTGACATCGCCGAGTTCGTCAAAGATTTCGACAAATTTTTCCTCAATCGGTTCGAGCGAAACATCGGAAGCCGGATAAGCCTTAATGGGTTCGAGTGAGCGAACGATGAGTTTGTTCTGGTCCCCCAATGCCTGAACCATAATGCCGACAATTTGCTGAATTTCCAAACCGAGCATCAGACCAACTTCGATGGGATGCAGATTTTGGGCTATTTTTCCTGCTTCAGAGAAACCGCCCACCTGAAGTTCCGGGGCCTCCCAAAGTTCATCGCCAACGGTTTTAAATTCAATGTCATCGACTCTTTCTCTAGTTTCTTTATCGCGTTTTTTGCGATGAATCACGCCTGCGGCACCACCACCGATCGCAGCTAAAAGCAAAAACCAGAGCGAATTTTTAGGAACGACCATAGCATCCGGATTATAGTCTTCGTCACCTTCATCTTTCAGATGACGACTGCTAAGACTCGGGATTAAATCTTTTTGAATTTCAAAACGTGTTTTTATGTACTTCAAGTCACTCTTGTCTTTTAATCCGGAAGAAACTGACATCATCGTCAGATAATGTTTTCCATCCACATCGGTTGTTGACAAATCAATCTGATGTGGTTCAGGTGAAATGCTGATGTGCCGAATCTTTCCTTTTAAAAAGAATATATCTTTGATTTCTGTTCCACGTTTCATCCCCAATAATTCATAAAATTCAGCATCGGAAACGTCAGCATTGGGCATTTCAATCGGCAGAACGATTTTCATAACCCACAAATCAGGACTGAATTTCCGCCATACAGTTTTTCCCCATTTCAATTCATCATCTTTCCAATCAAAATAATAATAGTCTTCATCATCTTCGTAACCAATGACACCGGAAACAAAAGCATTTGCATTGCCAATAATCCCTGAACGGTAACTGTTTAACTGATAATCATATGAAAATCGATAAGTTCCGTCCTCAATGGCTGGACGCTTGATAACCATATGTCCTGAACCACTTGTACAGCTGGCGGAAACCTTAATCGCTTTATGGGATTCAGTTTGAATGAGTTGAACATTTTCCGGATGAATATCATCGTATGATTCCGTTAAATCAATATTATTCAGCTGTTCAGAAGCAATCGGACCATTTGTGACATCGAACGTGACGGTATGAGACAAGTCGGAAACGCCATCGGGATGAATGACAAACTGGCTTTCATATTTCGAAATATTGATAACAGGCGACTGTTTAATCGTCCTGACCTGAGCACTCTCAGAAAATGCAATGAAATCAGCCGGCATATAAAACTGAATGCGCTGGGCTTCTCTCGCGCGCACATTTTCTTGAACTATAACGAGCTGAAGAAGATATCTGTCATTGCCGGCATCGACACAGCCGATGTCTATTTTATTGCGCTGATTGAGAGCCTTTTCCGTTTTAATGACTCCATCAGTGGAATTATCGTTCATGCCATCAGTCGGAAGATAGCCAAGATACTTTTTGAAAAGAAATTCTTTATCACACTCAGATTTATCAACCTGATGAGGGAGATTGATGGCAACTTTTCGATATTTTAATGCACTTGCCCACTGCATGGGTGCCCAGTCGAAGTAGACAAGTTCCCCATAATTACTCATGGTTTTGCCAATAAAACCATCTTTGAGCATGTTGCCATAGTATGAAAAGCGTAGATATGCATCGCCATTGGGAATTTTGGGAACTGCTTCAAGATCGTATTTCTTGGAACCAACTTTAGTCAGGATAACTTTGGAAAATTCTTCCTTTCCATCGAGATCATACTGCAATTTCCCGAATTTAGTCGGATTCAAAGCCATATTCTCGATGATCATGGCAGTCATGGGGCCATTGGCAACATGGAATTTGACTTTATTGACGACAACAGCATCGCCAGTATTATTAAAGGTCAGTTCGATATCGACGGCTTCCTGTGTAACAGTCAGAGCACTGGCATCGTAACAAATCACCGAAAGGATCACAGCTCCGATTGAACTTACAATAATTTGTTTCAGACTCGCCATTTTCCAACTCCCCACACACTGAATTCAGAAATATAATTATGATTTCAGTTCAATTTGTTGATTTATATTCCCAATCACAAAATTTAACCGCTGTTACAGACAGCAGCGGTTAAAAACACTTTACGCATTGTTTAATGACGCATTAATTTACGCATTCAGATTTATTGATATTCCAGGATTTTCCATCAAAATCCGCACTTTTGCAGACTTCTTCTATCTGAATGCTTGGACACAACTTCGGATCAGGATTTGACTTATCGCAGCTCATCCAGTCGCTCATGTGCTGAGAATGCTTTGAAGACCAATGAGTGACGAGACGCCCGTCGTCACCGGCAATGATATAATTCTCGTAGGTATGATAAACAGTTGATGCTTCATCATCCCCGCCTGTCGAATATGAGAGTTTGAATCCGCGATCGATTCGAACAAGCGTAGCATTTGTATCCATAAATGGCAGAGATTCGACTTCGTCGATATCATAGCTGTATACTCGTTCCGGATCACTTTCGCGAGGTTTGCCGAGATATTTATTTATGCTGATATCTTTAATTTCATAAATTCTGGTATTTTTTGAAGAAGGATCTACGAGACTGATAAAATAGCTGTATTCCTGAAATGCCGGAATGACACATGTTACGATTCTGATTTCAGTGCCATTGGCAATTCTGTTTGCATCACTGTTGGTGCAGACATATTCATCAAGGTTGTAATTCACGCCGTTGAGGAGCGTTTTAATGCGCGCAGTAAAGTCCTCGTCGGGAGTAATTTCTAGATTCGCAGCCGGATAATTGTCAGCAACAGAAGCCCACTTGACAGCTGAAAAGTTATTAGGGGCATTGACCTGCCATTTTGCAAGGCCCGTGGCTTTGGATGCACTTCGAAAAGAACTGGACATATCCGATGAATCCACAGCGGACTCCGTCTGCTTATTTGAACTGCTGCATGCCATGAAAAGCAACGCAGATGAAAAGAAAATGATGAATGATTTTATAGTTCTCGACATGACTTTCTCCACAAAACAGGCGTCATACCTGCAAAATTCAACTCAATAATACCACATTCCGTAACAAATGTACTTAAAAATTGACTTTGTCAATGCATATACGCTACAGCACAATCGAACAGCCCTCTGGCTGAACGGTTCGGGAAAACTCCAAAAGGACACAAATATGGCAACCGGATTTAAACAGCTCAACGCAAGCGCAAAATACCTCTTTCCATCATTTAATGGAAGACTGGCATACGATGATTTCAATTATGCCTCCTTATGGCTTGTCTGCATATTCTGCATGATTTATCTGTTCAGCATTTTCGGTATATTCTGGAAAGAGAGCAGTTCTTTCATACAAGGACCGCATGCCGAAACAGGCACTGGTTTCATTATTTTTATTATTATCACGAGTATAGTCTTTGTTTTTTCATTCATTTCAATCATTTCATTATATGTCAGACGGCTTCACGACACCGGCCGTTCCGGTCACTGGTTATGGCTATACTTCTTGGGGCTAGGCATTGTTCCTCTATTTCTTTCGCTCGGAGATACCGCTTCTGACAACATTTACGGAAAAGGAAATGGAAATGGGCCCAAATCAGGCTTCAGTGATTTAAAAAAAGCTGTCAGATATTATTTTCAACCTGCTCACGACAGACTGACCTATAAGGAATTTGCTTTATCCACAATGGTATTGAGCTTTATATTCAGCATAATAACAGGTCTGACATGCTTTATATTTGGAAGTTTCAATTTAATCACCTATACACTTTCATTCCAAAGCAATTCGAATCACCCCATAACTTCGCCATTTTCTAACTTTTCGTTTTATCACAATTCTTTATATATTCTCGCCGGTATTTTGGGAATATTTACGCTTTTATTCATCGTGTTGTTCATCCGACTGACGATAAGACGCCTGCACGACACCGGCCGTTCCGGCCGTGTTTACTGGTGGTCACTCATTCCAGTGGTTGGTCTCTGTGTTCCACTCATGATGATATTCTGTGATTCAGATAATGATAATGAATATGGTCCGGCGAAAACTCTTGCCAAATAAGAACAACCCCAAGTGTAGCCGGGACTTTGCCCCGGACTCTTTTGGTCGATTATCAGCATTCGTCGGCCGTATGCGCGCAGCTGCTCATCATCTCGTTTCATAAAATGAGATGGCATGTGGCGAGCACATAGGCCGACGGCGCGGGCGTATGTCAATAGCCCGCGAATATATATAACTACCACTTATCCCAATGAACATTCTCCGGAATCCATTTGTTTTGAGGCTGATTATCGCCAGCAGGATGGCCGATGGGAATCGTGAGGGGCCCGGCTATCCAGACGGATACGCCGGGCAACTTGCGGCGCTATTACATACGCGCCGCTTGCATGCTTATTGTTCATTTGCAGGAACACAGGATGCTTCTTCATTTACAACCTTGCAAGTCTCGCCGTCTGAACATACGCTTTGATAATGCCATTTGCCCATTTGGCAATCCATGATGGCATTCGAATCACATTTCTCTTGTATGCCGTTGCATTCATGACCAAATTTGGGTTTTCCCATCACCTTCGGATATTTTACACAATCAGCCTGTGTATTGTCGGATTGAAGCTGGCACATTTTATCGGCTGGACATTCCTTTTTTAAAACCCATTGTTGATTTATACATTGATACATTTTGTCATCGCGATAACAACCAATACCGGGGCTTTTTTCACACTGAAGAGCACCGCCAAAGCATGCATAACTACCTTCTTGACAGGGTTCGGCATTATCGCAATACGTCGATTCTGCAACATCATCTTTATAAATCACTTTGCAAAGAGATGGTGCTTTACAAGTTTCAATGAGTTTCCACGGCTGATTTTCACACTGCTCATAGCGATTATTATTTAAACACATCACATTGATCTTATCGCATGGGGCTGTGTTGTCCTGTTTGATATCATTTTCATCATTGGCTGCATCCTGTTTGACATCATTTTCAACATTCGGCGTGTCATCTACACTGTTCTGTTTGACTTCCTGATTTTGCTCAACAGCTTGCGTATTGGCACCTTCCGCATTGGCGGCGTCATTGGCTGCATCCTGTTTGACTTCCTGATTTTGCTCAACGGCTTGTGTATTGATATCATCCGGAGCATTTTTAGGAGCACATGCAGGAACGGAAGCCATCATCACTGCAACAGCACTGGCAAGAAGGGCTTTATTTGCATGTTGTGTGAACGGCGATGGGGGTCTTTGCGATATATTTTGACGATGAATGTTTTCAATTTGATATTCGCAAGCCCCCATTCGAATGCGATCTTTCGGCAGAAGCCGCATGGGATGTGCAGGAAACAGTATTCGTTCGCGCACACCGCGTTTGACTGCGACTTCGACATTTCCTACACGTTCAATCACGAGTTCATCCTCGTCTATGTATAGTAATGCATCTGGCGAATTTTGCTCGTCACTCGCGTTCATACACAATTTCTGTCTGGCATTCACAGCTGTTAAACAAATCTGTTTTTTCTCAGTCTCGCCATTGCACAAAACATCAATCATCCAATTCTGTTCCATACTCTTTCCTAAACCTCTTTATCAATGTGTGAAACATATGAAATACGTGGATTAGGACAATCCGCGTCTTCTGGCTTCGGCTAGTAAGTGTAATATATCCCATTCAAAAACAAAAATTTTATTTTCGAACAGCATTTCTGCCATAAGTTTTTTTCGCCATGGTCCGCATACAGGTTCCTGATGCGTTTTTTCATAAATGAGTCGATCCGAAAGGCATCCGCCTGCACATAGATATATAAAAGGACAGCTTCGACATGGTTCCAAATCCACGAAATGAGGCGTTTTTCTTCGACGATTGACCACAGTTTTTAAGCCTTCCGAAAGATGACCGAGTTCTCCGACGAGTTTGAAACAAGAGAAGATGGTTCCATCACTGCGAACAAACAACTGTTCATCATTTGTGCATGTACATCCCTTTCGTCGGCAGGCAACGGAAGACGTTTCAGCTCCCGCAAGATAAATTCCGCCTTCAAAACACAAATCATCCAGCGCATTTTCAAATGCATCATGGGTCGAAAAAACGTGCTGTCCCTTTTCGCGTCCACCCAAATACATAATACAAAACTGATATTTTAATTCGGGAGGCAGAGCGCGGCGAAACTGAGTTAATGCCTCACAATTTGCCTGAGTATCCGGTGCACTCAATGGAATATCTAATTCAGGGTAAACGCCTTCATTTTTCAAAAGGTTAATAACTTCAAGAGCATCGTCATAACAATTTTTGCCAGAAAGTCGATTGCAAGCATCCCTTTCCACCGCCGAAATGCTCATGCGAACCTGATAACCCGCTCGTATTAAAGCCGCCACGCGATGCAAGAGTGACGCATTATTTTTGAGCAGCAGCAGATTGCTCAACAGACAAACCTGTGTTTTGGTTTTATCGGCTGCATAATCGATGGCCTCAAATATCCATGGCACCAGCAAAGGTTCGCCACCGGTAAAAGAAACCTGAATATCAGGAAAAATTTCGACGGCCTCATCAATGGCCCGTTTGATATCATCGAGCGACAATTCTTTCGGACGTGCTTTTCCAGACTCCACTGCACAATAAACACAATGCAGGTTGCAGGCATTTGTCACCTGAAACTGAATCAAATGAGATTTGTATTCAAAAGGCCGAGGATCACCGCCAAATCCATGTTGTTTAAGACGATCTAGCAATGCTGCAGAAACAGATTCTCCCAGCTCAAATTGTCTTGCTGTGAGTGCTGATTCAAGTTCGTTCATTTCGTCCGTCATGACCGCACAAAACAAACCATATGACGGAGAAACGAGCAGGCCGCCCTTTTGAGTCGTCAACAATACCGAATCTTCTGGAATATGAATCATTCAACAGTCTCCTGCTTTAAGGAACCTCTGAATAAAAATGAATCGCGTGTTTTCTGAGGCTTTGCACTTTTCTCAGTTCGCGAAGTGAAATGCGCCTCGTTTCCCGAGCCGCCTCACCTCTTTGTCACTTCGTGACGTTCCTCCTCTCCATTATGGCGAGGAGGAATTTAAGGTAACATTTCATTTGCTCAATG
>JAZRWV010000461.1:0-17980 GCA_045599925.1 Myxococcota bacterium | reverse complement strand
CCAACGGCGCTATTTGCAAAGCAAATACGCGCCTATTTTATTCGTTCTATCCATGTGCAGTGTTTCATACGCCTGACGTCCACTCAACTTGCGCATCTTAGAGACTCCCGGCTGAAAAAAACAAAACAAACGGCTTTCGCGGGCGTATGAAATAGCCCGCGAGGACGGGCGTATTGGCCGGAAACGAGTCACGACTCGTTTCAGACCAATAGCCTGGCCCTTAATTAACCCCAAACACACAGTATTGCGGACAATCCGACTCATTTGTTCCAGTTTTGGCACCATCGTCACACTCTTCGTATTCAGACTGAACAATGCCGTCACCGCATCTCGCCCCAAGTTTGCAGTTGGGACCGCAGGTGCCATAAGTCCCATTATTGACGCCATCATCGCATTCCTCACCATTCATTGAGTCCACGATGGCATCACCGCACCGCGGTGGTAAATAGCTGCATCCAAGCCCACATCCACCATAACTGCCGTCGTTAATGCCGTCATCGCAGGCTTCGCCCAACCAGCTTTGGCGAATTCCATCACCACATACCGGCTTCCTGCATTTGCTCGTGCAGTTGTCATTATCGGAGGTGTTGCCATCATCACACTCTTCCCCATCATCGATAACGCCATTACCACAACTTGCAAGCTGGCAGTTGGCTCGACAGTTCGATTCCGGAGTACCATTATTCGGCCCGTCATCGCAGGTCTCCGGTGATTGAACAACGCCATCGCCACACTGATTATTCGCATACCTGCAATCTTCAGTGCAGCCATTACCGCCATCACACTCTTCTGTGCCTTCCACAACCCCATTGCCACAAACAGAGACAAAACGACAGTTCACACATCCTTTGCTTTTTGCAACATCATCATTAATATGGCCTTCAATATCACATTCTTCGCTGCCACGAATCAGGCCATCGCCACAGACGGCATCACACGAACTCTCACCCATATTGAGAAAACCGACCAAAGTGAGCTTAAAGTTGGATGAACCTGTATGACGTTCTGCCTGAAAAAAGCTGATGGGATAAATCCCGCCTTCGTAAAGTTCATAATTCTTGTCATACTTGTGACCTGTTTCCGGATTGTCTGTCGCTGTAATCTTAAACTGCCCATTCGTTGCCCCATGACAGCCACCGATATCGATCGTACGTTTGCCATTCACAAACACCCAAACATCATCATCGCCAGTAAAATCAAGACTTGACGCATTTCCAGTGTATTTAAAATATGTCTGAATATGAGTCGTAAAATGGAAGTTATCTGGATATTGATTCGTATATTTTCCGTACGCCTGATTGTTGAGCGGGAAATAATGGCTATCATCCATGACATATTTTCCCTCATCGCGATTGCCAACAATATTGAGCGTCAGATGTCCCTTGACGGTTTTATTGATACCGGGAACATCCCGATACCACATGTTGAATGATTTTTCTGTGATCGTCGTTCCATTTTTAAAGTTCTTTGGAACCAGAACAGGGAGCCCATCTGCACCGAGTTTTTCTGCAACAATTCCGTTGCCGACTTCACTGATATTTTCGCGTTCGAAATCCGGATGGCCCTGATTTCCCTTAAATTTTCCGCCATACTGCGTGGCTTCTTCAGGGGAAATGCAACCATCGATTTTCTGACCGCCGGCAGCCGTACATACGGGATCATTCCACCCACGGAAATCGTGAAAAGTTGCGGGAAGTTCAACCGTATCAGGATATTCATGCGAGTATTTGGTGCATTCAAAACCGGCCTCAACCTTACATTCCGAAGAACAACCATCACCGGAAATCAGATTGCCGTCATCGCATTCCTCACCGGCTTCCCAAACCGTAATGCCATCACCACAAATGGGTTTGCACGAACCGTCTTCCTTGCAGAAAAAGATCGATTCACGCTTGCATTTGGGATCACATCCATCACCAGCCATCAAATTGCCATCATCGCACTCTTCGCCAGCTTCAACGATGTTATTGCCGCATTTTCCTTTTTTACAGTTTTTGCCACTGGCATCACACAGGCAATGCTCCTGAATGTTGCAGCTCACACAGCATTCGCTCTTTTCTTCGCAGGTTTCTGCCCCTTCAACGACATCGTTGCCGCATTTGGCATCATGAGTACAAGCCTGTCCCGGATTATTGCATTTCCAACCAAAAGAAATAGACTCGCAGTTATTGCATCCATCTGTTTTATTTGTGCCTTCGTCACAAACCTCATCACCGGTAATGACGCCATCACCGCAAACATCCTTGATACATGCAGTACCGGCTGAATCACAGTGGAATCCCGATTCACGCCGACAATAGCGACTGCACCCATCACCACTGACTGTATTTCTGTCATCACACTCTTCATCGCCAGCAATGATGCCATCACCACACATCTGGGCATAACAGGACTGATTGATTTCCGTTGGACAGGCCCACCCTGATTCGATTTGACATTTCTCAGAACAGCCGTCTCCTGGCTTGCTGTTTCCATCCTCGCAAGATTCAGTGCCTTCAATTTTGCCATCCCCACATACGGTTTCATGACAAACTTTGCCATCACATACCCAACCCGCTTCGAGCTGACAGGCACTCGAACAACCATCACCAGACTGCTTATTTCCATCATCACAGGTCTCGTTGGCATCCAAACTGCCATTACCGCAATTTGCGCCATCATCGGGCGGATTGTCATCGCTGCTCACTTTTTGACATGCCTGTCCAGGAACATCACACAAATAGCCAAGTTCCAGTTTACATTCAGAACTGCAACCATCCCCCGAAACATCATTGCCATCGTCGCAGGTTACCTGGTGCGTTATTCTGCCATCACCGCAATAAAGATTGCCATGCTCGCAAAAAAGCGAGCATCCATTGTAATCGTCCGGATTGTTGATACCACCATTATCACACTGTTCATGGTCTTTATCGACAATACCATCCCCACAGTAATGAGCCAATCTGCAAAGTTCTGTGCATCCACCAGGCATAAAGCTGTAATCAACGCTACTAGCACCATCATCACAGTCTTCACCGGGATCCAGAACCCCGTTGCCACATGATTCAAGCACACAGAGTTCCCCTGCATCAGGACATTTATATCCCGATTCTATGCTGCGACAGTCCGATGAACAGCCATCTCCATCTACAGCATTGCCGTCATCACATGCCTCATCGGCATCAATAACCTTATTGCCGCAAAGATTAACGTATTCTTCATCTTTTTTGCAGCTTTCACCGACAGTTTCACATATGTATCCCGGCTCAATATTGCAAACAGCACTACATCCATCCCCATCAGTCTTATTGCCATCATCACAGATTTCACCGGGATCCAGTTCACTGTTACCGCAAAGACTGACATCAACCTGTACCTCTGAGCATTCCCCGCCATCAGAAGGACAGGTATAACCATATTCCGTGATACAGGCCGAACTGCACCCATCGCCATCAAACAAGTTACCGTCGTCGCAGGTTTCGTAAATATTGACGACTCGGTTTCCGCAAATGCCCCCGGAAACGCTACCATCATCTGAACACCCCAGCACACAACAAAGGGTAGCAAGGACCCATAAATTTTTCCTCATTACATACTCCTTAATTTTTAGAACTATTGCCGGTTCTGTTTCTATTTCTTTTTTATGACTACAACACGAACATCAGCAAATTATATCAGAATACAGCCGATATCCGTCATTGCCCCCAAATATAGAGACATCAAATATGTGTATTATCTCAAAATTGAATTCGGTCAATAGCACCAAACAATAATTGTATCGAATTCGTTTCGGATAAATGATGTCATTGACAAAAATGCATGGCGTATGACCGCAGGTCAAAGCCATGCATGCCAGGCGTATTGGCCTGCAGAGACGTTGTGAACGACGTCTCACAGGCCAATAGCCAGGCCCCAGCAACCATTAATACACACCATAGACGCAGTATTCCGGGCAGCTCGATTCATTGGTTCCGGTTTTGGGTCCATCATCGCAGTCTTCGTATTCGGACTGCACAATACCGTCACCACATCTTGCCCCCAATTTGCAGTTGGGACCGCAGGTGCCATAAGCTCCGTTATTGACACCATCATCGCATTCCTCGCCATTCATTGAATCCAGAACAGCATCACCACAGCGTGGAGGATAGTAACCACAGCCAAGCCCACAGCCGCCATAACTGCCGTCATTGACTCCATCGTCACAGGCTTCGCCCAACCAGCTTTGAACAATGCCGTCACCGCAAACAGGCTTCTTACATTTGCTCGTGCAGTTATCATCATCCGACAAATTGCCATCGTCGCATTCTTCACCATCTTCGATCACGCCGTTACCACAACCAGCAAGCTGACAATTTTCACGGCAGGTCGAACCCGGTTTGCCGTTATTGGCACCGTCGTCACAGGCTTCCGGCGGCTCAATAACGCCGTTGCCACAGTTGTTTGAAGCATATTTACAGTCACTGGTGCAGCCTTCGCCGCCATCACATTCTTCGACACCTTCCACAATGCCATTGCCACAGAATGAAGCGAGACGACAATTCACACAACCTTTGCTTTTCGCAACATCATCATTGACGTGCCCCTCAATATCACATTCTTCGTTGCCACGAACCTTGCCATCGCCACAAATCGCATCACATGAACTTTCGCCCATATTAAGGAATCCAACCAGAGTCAGCTCGAAATTCGATTGTGTCGTATGGCGTTCAGCCTGGAAGAAGTTGATGGGATAAATCCCGCCTTCATAGAGGTCGAAATTCTTGTCATACATGAGATTGGTTTCGGGATTTCTTTCTGCAGAAAGCTCGAATCTGCCATTTTTTGCCTCATGACAACCTGCAATTTGAATCGCGCGTTTGCCATTCACATAGACAAAGACATCATCATCACCCTTGAAATTCAATGTTGCTTTTTCGCCGGTATATTTGAAGTATGTCTGAATCTGAGTCGTGAAATGGAAATTGTGTCCACTGGTGTTGTATTTTCCGTAGGACAGTTCAGCAAGAGGTGCATTATCGAGCGGATAGTAGTTATTATTTTTATAAGTGTATGTTCCGGTTTTTGGATCTGTCAGATTGAGAGTCAAATGATTTTTAATTGACTTATTGATACCGGGAATATCGCGATACCATGTGCTGAAAGATTTTTCGGTAATGGCAGTTCCATTCCGGGTTTGTGTATTATTATTTCTGGTGAATTTCGAAAGATCCAGCACGGGAAGTCCATCCGGCCCAAGAGTATCCGTCACGAAGCCATCGGGTTCATCAATTGAATTGCCTTTTTCAAAATCGGGATGCCCCTGGTTTTTCTCAAAAATGCCACGCGGAGTATTGTATTCTTTTGCTTCGGCCTCAGTGAAGCAACCATCGACTTTCTGATCTCTGGCTCTTGTACAATTGGTGTCTCCCCATCCACGGAAATCGCGAAAAGTTGCAGCGAGGTCGACTGTTTTCGGATATTCGTGAGAATACTTGGTGCATTCGAAACCTGATTCTACTTTGCATTCAGATGAACAACCATCGCCGGAAATCAGGTTGCCGTCATCGCATTCCTCACCAGCTTCCCAAACGGTAATGCCATCGCCACAAATAGGTTTGCAGGAGCCGTCATCATTGCAGAAAAAGATCGATTCTCGTCTGCACTTGGGATCGCAACCATCACCAGCCATCAGGTTACCATCATCGCATTCCTCACCGGCTTCGACAACACCATTGCCGCATTTACCTTTATTACAGTTTTTGCCATTGGCATCGCACAGACAGTGATCCTGAATGTTGCAGCTAACACAACATTCACTCTTTTCTTCGCATGTCTCCGCGCCTTCCAGAATGCCATTGCCGCATACGGCATCATTGGTACAAGCCTGGCCTTCTTTATCGCATTTCCATCCGAAAGTTATGAATTCGCAGTTATTGCACCCCTTGGTAACATGTGTGCCTTCGTCACAAACCTCATCACCGGTAATTTTACCGTCACCACAGACGTCCTTGACACAGGCTTCGCCTGCTTTGTCGCAGTGGAATCCGGGTTCACGCCGGCAATAACGACTGCAGCCGTCTTCACTTTCGGTATTTTTATCATCGCACTCTTCATCACCAGCAATAATACCGTCACCGCACATCTGTGCAATACAGGGCTTATTGAGATCCGGACAAGCCCAGCCGGGTTCTATCTGGCATTTATCGGAACATCCATCGTTCGAAACCTTATTTCCGTCTTCGCAGGATTCACTCCCTTCTATCTTGCCATCACCACATACGACTTCATGGCAAACTTTGCCTTCACAGGCATAACCGGACTCTATCTGACATGCATTTGAACAGCCGTCACCAGACTGCTTGTTTCCATCATCACAGCCCTCTCCTGCATCCAGATTGCCATCACCGCATTTGGAAAGTTCATGGCAAACACTGCCTTCGCATGCATAACCGGATTCGACCTCGCATGAACTCGAACAGCCATCACCAGACTGAACATTTCCATCATCACAAGCTTCTCCGGTTTCCAAAACACCATTTCCGCACCCTTCGGTCACAACTGGCGGATTATCAATGACTTTTTCACAGGCCTGTCCAGGCGTCACACACTTATAGCCGCCTTCCAGTTTGCACTCAGAACTGCAGCCGTCACCGGAAACCCCATTGCCATCGTCGCATGTTTCCTGATGCGTAATTTTTCCATCACCACAATAGAAATTGCCATGCTGACAAAACAAAGAACATCCGTTGTATTCATCCAGATTATTGAGTCCGCCGTTATCACACTGCTCATATCCTTCATCGAAAATGCCATCTCCGCAGTAATGAGCCAGCGTACAATGGGTTGTGCATGCACCCGCAGTAAAATGATAACCATCGACATTACTGGTGCCGTCATCACAATCTTCACCGGGATCCAGCACCCCGTTGCCACAGGACTCGAGCAGACAGAGTTCACCCACGGTTGGACAAATATATCCGGATTCAATAGTGTGACAATCCGCTGAACAGCCATCACCACTTACAGCATTGCCATCATCACACGCCTCTCCAGCATCAATGGACTTATTGCCGCACAAAGAAGCCGGCTCCTCATTCCGTTTGCAGCTTTCACCAACAACAGGACATGTGTAGCCCTCTTCAATATTGCATATCGAACTACACCCATCCCCATCAACCTTATTGGCATCATCGCAGACTTCACCAGCGTCTAAAACCCCATTTCCACACAAAGTGATATCAACCTGAGTCTTTGTACAGCCACCGCCTGACGCAGAACAGGTATATCCATATTCTGTTAAACAGGCCGAACTGCACCCGTCCCCGTCAATCAAATTGCCATCATCACACGTTTCATACAATTCAACAACGCGGTTGCCACATCCACCAGATACTCCCGTGTCATCTGAACAACCAACCACACAGCAAAGTACAGCCATTAGCCATAATTTCTTTCTCATCGCACACTCCTATGGGTTAATGGACTAATATCGAGTCCAATTTTCAACGACACCATCCCCATCCTGATCAAGTCCAATCTGGGCAATCCCTCCATCTGCATTAAAAATCGTCACAGACTCATGGATCCCATCACACTTCTCATCCAATTCTTCTCGCGTTAACACCCCCTGTCGATAAAATCGCAACAGGTTCGGAAAAACTTCTGGATTGTTTTCCCCGTCAATCTTTATTCGATTGCACTTTTTTTGATAAAACTCAGTCTTAACGACCAGCGCATTATCATAATAATGAATTCTGTCTATCGAACCGTTAAAATCCGTATCGATTTCCTCGCTGACGAGTTCTTCTTTCTGGTTGTAGTACATGATTCGGTCAACACGACCATCAAAGTTCACATCCAGTTCCTTTCGGGCAATGATGAGTTCGCCTTCGCCCTCAGTATCACTCTTACGGAAATGCGTGTAATACTTCCACAAATCGATCTGACCATCGTTATTCATATCAAACACCTGACGCTTCAGCTCGGTATTGTCAAAACGCATGTTTTCCTGAATTTCCGCCAAAACGACCCTTTCCGCCGTGGCAGTCTCACCGGATTTGTCAGACCCGCTGCAACCGCTTAGTGCCCCCATCACTGCTGTTGCAATTATCACTATTTCCCGTCTGATTTTCATTCAAGACTCCGTAACTTTCTTTTATCCAGGCTCTTATCCCATTTAGCCAAGCAAAATTAATTATAATATCATAATTTATTTTGCATTTCTCAATTTTAGGCTTTTTTTCTTTGGGGCATGGCTATTGGCCTTTGGCCAATACGCCATGCTGCGCGGCCTATGCGCCAATAGCGCATACGGCCGCGCCACCCTCACCCGGCGGGAAAAGGTGGACACCTTTGGCAACCGGGTGAGGGGAACAAAAAATACGCCCAATACGCCATAACTAGAGCATAAAACTTACACAAAGTCCTATAGATGCGATGAGTAATGCAAGTGCCAGAGGTCTGGCAAACGGTCTGAACGACAATATCTTGAGCCGTCGAATGATAAATGACAGATTCATCAGGGCCGCAACAAGCGTCGCAGAACCAAAAATTGATGCAACCGCAATTGGTGCATCGGGATTTGGGAAAAATGCAAAAAATACAACAGTTCCAATGACAAAAATAGACAGCTTCGTGGCAGATGAAATCACGCGTTTTTGCTCACCACCAATAGCAATCATCGTGCCTTCAAAGACAAACGCACAAAATGCAGGCAGGAAGATGCACATGGCTTGTGCAATCGGAACGGCATTAACCCAGTCAGCCTGATAAATGAAGGGAATGAGATGAAGCGCAGGCGCAAGACACCCCACAATAACCCCTGAAATCAGAATGAGGCCTCGCAATATTTTGATAAACAGCTGGCGAAGCATCTCATCGTCATCCTGAACTTTGGAAAACGAAGCAAAAAAGACGTTATTTGCAGTTCCCGAAAGCGTCTGAACCGGATAGATGGTAAATTGCTGCGCCTGCGAATAAAACCCGAGTGAAGTGGGGGAAAGATAAGCTGCGAGCAGCAGTTTGTCGATTTGATTAAAGATTTGAGTGAGAGAAAGCGAAGCAAACTGACAGAGACTGAACCTGGTCAACTGCTTGAGAGCCTCGCAATTGAGCAGAAGTTTCGGATTCCAGCGAACAGAAATGGATGAAATCGTCCATCGAATGAATCGCATAAAGACTGCAGCAACAGCAATACTGAGTGCCCCATACCCGAGAACTGCAAGTGTGATGGCTGTAGAGGAAAATGCTATTTCGCCGATGAGATCTCGAATGGCGAGGTTTGTAAATCGAAGTTCGCGCTGAAGAATGGCATTTGGAACGATGGCAAATGCATTAAAAGGCAGCGCAAAAGCCGCAATGATGGTGAGTAAAACGGGAAGTTCAAAGAGTTTTTCGATGAAAGGAGCTCCGAGAATGATGGCGGCAGCAAATATCGTTGAAGAAATCGTGACAAATGTAAAAACGGAGCAAAACATGCGTTCGGTTGCGTTTTTTTCTTTAATAATGGCAGTACCAAAACCAAAATCGGCAAATGTAACGGGAAGATTGACGCAGGCAATGATAAGTGCCATCAAGCCGATTTCATATGGCGAAAGCCAGAACGGAAGCAGACAGATCGTGACAAATCTGAGAGCCATTGCAAAGATGCGCAGTCCCATGCTTGTAATGAGGCCATGTGTAATTGTTTTGATAATGCTGGACATGAAATGTTGAATGAAAACGTGAAAAATAGAGCCTTGGATGGATAATTTGCCGAAACCCCATTTGTGGGATAAAAAATGAGTCCCTTTGAATGGCGTACCGAAAAAGAGGATTTGCCAGTCTCGGAGTTATCGTGTCAAACTTAAAGTGCAGACTATGTCTAAAAATGAACCAACCGGGAAGCCGTTTCTGCAATTATTGTGGAAATGACCTGAATTTTGCGATTCAGCCGGATGGAACTCTTCCGCCAGGTGCCATTCTACGCGGCAGTTACGTGATCGAAAATGTCATCGGTGAAGGCGGAATGGGCGTGGTGTATAGCTGTCATCACCGAACACTTGGAACGCGCTACGCACTCAAGGTACTCGATCCCAAACTGGCCAGAATGGATATTCTTCGTCAGCGATTTTTAGCGGAAGCGAAGATTCAGGCAACAGTACGCCACCCCCATATTGTGCACGTTCTCGATGTCATTGACAGCGATAAAGATGGCGGAATTCCAGGCATTCTTGCCATCGTCATGGAATATGTCGAAGGTGAAGCACTCGATCAGCGGCTTGAAAATGGACCTCTTTCAGAAAAAGATGCCGTATCGTGTGCCCTTGTCATTCTCGATGCCATCGGTTTTGCCCATCATGCCAGTATTGTTCATCGCGATTTAAAGCCCCAGAACATCATGATCAGTTCTGCGGAAGCCAAAGAAGCTCTGTATCAGGGCGTTAAAGTGATGGACTTTGGCATTGCAAAACTGCTTCAGGATAACGAACAGCGAACAGTAACCGGCGCACATATGGGTACGCCAAGATATATGGCTCCGGAACAGATCGAAAACGCTCGTGACGTCGATGAACGAACCGATTTGTATGCCATTGGTCTGACACTTTATGAGCTGTTGTGCGGAAAATCGCCATTTGAAGAGTATCGCGAGTTTGAACTCATCAAGGCACAGATGTCGATGAAACCGCCTTCGATTCGAAACTATCGAAATGATATTTCCGATCGACTTGAAGCGATTATTATGAAATCGTTAGAGAAAGATCGGGCCAATCGATATCCCAATGCCGAATCTTTTCAGCGGGCATTGCTTTCACTTGGTGGATACGACGAAATACCTCTCATGCTGAATCCATACGAGGGGACAACAATTCTGCCAACGAATCAGAAGCTTCAGAAGAAGATTGAACGTGCAATTGCCAAAAGCAATGAAGCCGGAAATGACGGAAAATCCGAGAAAACTGATAAATCAGCGAAGTCAAAAGCATCTTCACCTTCTGCACGCAAAGCCGCGAAAGATATTGCCGCTCAGGTCGTCGCAAGTGCCGCTTTGAGCGAGAAAAAACAGGTGGAAGCAGAAAAAGAGCCTCAATCTGCATCGTCTTCCTCAAAATCAGAAGCTGTGGATGCTTTTGCAAGAACTGAATCGGATGGAGAAATCCCCAAAGCCACTTCCACACCTTCAACTGGAAAAGTTTCTCGCGAAAAGAAAGAACCCCATATTTCAGAAACACCATCTCGCTCTTTTAAAGTTAAAAAGACGAGCCTTAGCCGTTCTAAACTCAGCCATCGAACAGGCATTTCCGAAGCCCTCGAAAATAAAGCAGAAGCTCGGGAATCTGCTGAAAATAAAACATCAAAACCCAAAGGAATTTCGGATAAACATCCAAAAGTTCAGAACACACAGGAAAAGCCATCCAAAGTTCAAACGCCTTCGGATAAACATCCAAAAGTTCAAAACGCATCGGACAAAGAACTTCCTGTTGCCAAGAAATCTGTTCAAACTCCGGTGGTTAAACGAGATGCCGACTCTTCTGCGGCCAAAACAAAATCATCTCTTTCACTCAAAATCGTTGGAATTATTCTGCTCTTATTAGTCATTGCCGGATTGGTATACCGCTATCAGAAAAATATGTCGGTCCCGACTGTTGACGTCATTCCTGAACCACAAAAGACTGAAATCACAGAAACTTTTGCAGCAAAAGAAATAATAGATGATGTTTCAAAAGTTCCTTTGAGAGAAATTGAGACAGAAACAGGACGAATGACGTTTGTTCCTGCTGCAAAACACTGGATTAGTGCTGGAAAAAGCGAAAACATTCATCAGATTGAACTCGCCGGGTTTGCCATTGATCAACTGGAAGTATCGTATTATCAGTACGAACAATGTTCTGAAGCTGGCAAATGTCCGCCGCTCGGCGGCGTTCCTGTCGATTTGAATATGCCTGTCACCGGATTAGGTTATGGAAGTGCTGAGGCCTTTTGTGTGTTTGCAGGCAAATCGCTTCCAACGGCTGAACAATGGGAAGCTGCCGCACGATTTGGCGGCTCAACAAATGGCATTACAGATGTAAATGTGACCTGTCAGAACATTCATTTTGGTTCCGGAAGTGAATGCAAAAAGACGAATCCTGCTCATCCAGAAAGCGTGTTTAAGCGAACTCAGAGCAGCAATCCCGGACATATTCTGAATATGCTCGGAAATGTTCGCGAATGGACGACAACTCCAGATAAAAAAGATCCGCAAAAACGCATTGTCAAAGGCGGAAGTTATCGTTCTGACAGAGCTGAAATCAACATCGGAGCTGCGCAATCTGTCGGAATGAATGCAGGTGCTGATGACGTTGGATTCAGATGCGTAAAAAATAACCCATAACGATATATCGTGAGTTGGCGAAATAGAGGAACACGTGCAATTGCTGAATAAAGTCTTTTGCGATGAATATCGCCAACAGTATGAAAAGTTCTGCCATTATGTTCTGGAAAATCGTTCTGAAAGCGAAAAATTTGGAGCGTTTTTCAGAAAAAATGAAGAAAAAATCATTCGAACGGTTGTCAGAAAGCTGTTCGATCGCCTGATATTTCTGATGTTTCTTCAGAGTGGGGGATGGCTTAACCGCAATTCGTCATTTTTGATGGATTTGTTCAGCAAATGCGATCATTTGAAGGATGACTTTCTGGATAGCGTTCTGAAGCCTTTGTTTTTTAAAGGTTTCTCCGAGAGACATTCAGAATGCATCTACGACACCGGAATATCGGAAATCGGCCGTGTTTATATTCCATATTTAAGTCTCAAGCTCTTTGAAAAAAAATCGTATGATGGGGAAAAAATCGTTTTTCCTGCGATTTTTTGGGAAGAATTGCTGAGTTTTTTCCAAAGATATTCATTCAGTTTGGATGAAACAGAACAAACTGGCAAAGTGATTACTCCTCAGGCATTGGGGACGGTTTTTGAAATACTTCTCGAATCGAATGAAGAAAACGGAACCTATTACACGCCGGATGAAGTCGTTCGATATATGTGCCGGGAAAGTCTGATTGCTTATCTTGTGAACTCTCAGACAGATGAACGGTGTGCAGCCATCAGGCGTTTTGTAGAATATAAAAAAACTGAAGAACTGAGCCAGTTTGAGGGACTTTTGAAAGAAATTGATGAACGACTGTATCGGGTTACGGTGTGCGATCCGGCAGTCGGAGCAGGGGCTTTTGTCATTGGCATGCACAAACTTTTGTATTCATGCCGAAAAGCACTTGCCCCTGAAATGAGTTCAACTGACCTGTCGTTGCAGATTGCTGAAAATAATCTCTATGGCGTAGATATCGATGGCGATGCAGTGGATATAGCCAGACAGCGACTTTTGCTCGCTGTATTACGAGATATGAGCCCGGAAAACGGGTTTCCCGATGTCGAATTTAAACTCATGCAGGGAAATTCTCTTTGCGAATGTTATGAAAATATCGAATTGAATGCATTGGAATGGGACGAGGCAACGGCTAAAAACGGCAAAAAAGTTGAACTTTCTCAGATGCATCTCAGTTTTAGCCAAAAAGACGACATTTGCAGCATTCAAGCATGTGTGAAACAATATTCGGAAGAAAAAACTCCTCATCGAAAGCGACAAATATTGAACCACTTGAACGCGAGTGTTTGTCGTTATATTGAACATGCTCGTGATGAAAAGTCTAAAAATGCAAAACTCTCCATTCCGAACAACAAGTTTTTTTTATGGCATCTCTATTTTAGCGAAATATTTGATAAGGGCGGATTTGACATCGTGATTGCGAATCCGCCGTATGGCGTACGCATGTCAGCGCAGGAAAAAGCTGTTTATGCAAAGCATTACAACTGGTTGCAGAAGCGATACGACATTTATATGGTTTTTCTGGAACTGGGTTTGATGCTGATGAAGCACGTGATGTGTTATATTACGCCGGATAAATGGCTTTCCAAGTCATTTGGACTGGGTTTTAGAGAACATTGCATGGTGCCGTATATGACGAGCATTCTGCATCTGGGAAATGCCGTATTTGATACAGCGATGGTAGATGCAGTAGTCTCGGTTTTTGAGAAACCGGAGCATTCATCGTTGAGCATTCTGAAAAGCAATGATCATAACGACTTTCATATCGTTCAAACGATAGATAAATGCACACTCGCTACGCCCTATTCCATCGATCAGTATTTCCTGGGGGAACTGCCGTCGATAATCGCTAAACTTGAACGATTTCCTCATCGATTGGGAGATTATGCCAAGTGTGAATATGCATCGGTAAGTCCGAAAGATGCCTATGCCTTAAAAGCATTTATTAAAACAGATAAAGTCCCGGAAAATGATGTTTTGAAACTCATAACAACTGGATTGATTGGAAAATATCGCAATCGCTGGAGCATGAAAAAGATGCGATATTTAAAAGAAGATTATGAATATCCGGTTGTGAGTGTTGAAGATTTGACGAAAAATTTTGGTAAATCGTATGTTCGCCGAATGCAGTCTCCCAAGTTGATCATCAAGGGATTAAACCTATTGGACTGCAGTGTGGATTTACGGGGCGAATGCATGTCGACGGTTGCGACCCTAAATATTCGCTCCGATTCGGAAGAATTGCTTAAAATGTTAAGTGCGGTGATCAATTCGACATTAATGACGGAATATTGCAAGGCCAAATATGTGACGAGCAGTTATTGTGGTGGCCTTGAGTTTACGCCGGAAATGATAAATAATCTTCCTGTACCGGATTTGAGTGATTTATCAGAATGGCAAATAGTCATTGATTTGGTATCTGAAGTATTGGATGCAGAAGAAGATTCAGACACGAGTGCCAAAATCAAAGAAATTGATGTTCAGATTTGCAGACGCTATGGGATAACAGAATATCATTAAACGCCGATGATATTTCTTGTGATTCCCCAGATGATGATAAGAGCGAGGAAGGAGATATCGATGAAAGAGTTGCCGGAAGTCAGGTGATATTTGCCCGATTTTATATATTTAATGGATGTATTTAAGTAAACGAGCAGAACGTAAAGTCCAATCAGAGGAAGGGCATAATTTGCGCTTAAAGCCTCATAAAAATTGAACTTTATGAGTGCGAGCATGGCATGAGTCATGCCACATCCGGGGCATCGAATGCCTGTGATGAGGTGAAACACACATGGGATGCCGAAACCGATGCATGAAATGATAATGGCATAGGAGCATCCGCATATTAAAAAAAGGGTCGTTAATAAAACGACCCTTTTTACACGTTGCATTTTAGAAAGATTAGACAGCATCCGACGGGTCAATATCCGTGAGTTTATTGATTTCGGACTGAACGAGTGCAACGAGAACGATAGGAATGAGGAAACCGAGGAGGATATAAATGAGCTGGTTGTCGACTTTTGCGATTCCTCTGGCTTCGCGGGCTTTATTGAGGCTTTCATCGATGGTCATACCAAAGAGAATGAAACCGATGAAACCAAGAAAGAGGCAAAGAATTGCGAGGACACCAGGTTGGAATTTACCAGCACCGACTTCTGATTCGAGATCCTGAGCGGTTTTGTAAACCCAGTAAATGCCATAGATACCACAGGTAATGATGGTAAGAATAAGGACGGTTGCGACACTTTTTTTCTGCATGGATACTTCCTTTTTTTGAAGAGATTCAACGCCACTCAATGATTATGGCAGAACATCTTTATTATAATTCGACTGCATCACAAGCTCAATGAAAAAAAGGAAGAAGTGTTGGGATGAATGGAATCAGAAATCGAGTAAGAGGCTAATATTATTTGATTAGCCGACCGCTCACACCACCGAGCGTACCGTTCAGTACTCGGTGGTTCATTTGTTATGCTTTAACACGTTAGAACGTGTGCACGCCGAGCGCACCCAAGAAAAAAGCCGCGTATTCCGAAGGAATAGCGGCTTTAGCGAGGCGTATGAAATAGCCGAGCGCCGTCGCCGTACGAAGCAGGCGACGGGGCACAGAATTAATCGTCCATTTCGGCGGCTTCAGCTTTATTAGCGGCGCGAATCTGACGAACGCGCTGAGCGGCGGTGAGATAACGTTTGCGAAGGCGAATGGAAACAGGGGTAACTTCGACGAGTTCGTCTTCGTCGATCCATTCGATAGATTCTTCGAGGGACATGATGCGCGGCGGCGTAAGGATGATATTGTCATCACGGCCGGCTGCACGCATATTGGAGAGTTTCTTTTCGCGGGAAACGTTGACGTCGATATCGTTTGGACGGGAATTTTCGCCGACGACCATGCCTTCGTAGCATTCGATGCCCGGGCCGACGAAGAGAATACCGCGCGGCTGGAGGTGGAAGAGTGCGTAAGGAATGCTTTTGCCGTCACGATCGGCGACGAGGGCGCCGTTCTGACGATAATTCATCGGACCATGCCAGGGAGCCCATCCGGCAAAGAGCGTATTCATGATGCCGAGGCCGCGTGTTTCATTGAGGAACTGCGAACGGAATCCGATGAGACCACGTGAAGGAATGTCAAACTCGACGTGAGAACGGCCTGTGCCACTGGCGCGCATTGTATCCATAATGCCTTTGCGCAACGCCAGCATTTGCGTGATAGCCCCAACGTTGACTTCGGGCAAGTCGAGGATAAGGCGTTCCATTGGTTCGAGAAGTTTTCCGTTTTCATCGCGTTTTGTCACGACTTCGGGCTTTGAAATGCACATTTCGAAGCCTTCACGGCGCATGGTTTCGATGAGGATGGATAGCGAAAGCTCGCCACGACCGACGACTTTGAATGTATCTTTGGAATCGGTTTCTTCGACGCGAAGAGAAACGTTTGCACGGGCTTCTTTCCAGAGGCGTTCTGCGATATGGCGTGTTGTGACGAGCTTGCCTTCTTTTCCGGCAAAGGGACCATTGTTGACGCTGAAGAACATTGCGATGGTCGGTTCATCGACGCGGACGCGAGGAAGTGCGACGGGATTTTCGACGCTTGAAAGCGTATCGCCAATGGCGATTTCGTCGATACCGGCGACCATGAAGAGCTCACCGGCCTTGATTTCTTTGACGCGTTGACGATCGAGGCCATCGAAGACGTAAAGCTGGCCGATTTTGAGGGTTTTGTTGCCTTTTTCGCCCATAACAACGAGCTGTTCATCTTCAGAAAGTGTGCCTTCAAAGACACGGCCAATGGCGAGTTTTCCAAGGTAATTGTCGTAATCGGTATTGGTGACGAGAGCCTGGAGATTGCCTTCGGGATTTCCTTTCGGAGCGGGGATATTATCGATAATGGAATCGAAGATTGGTCCGAGGTTGTCCTGAATGTCGTCCGGGGACGTACCGGAAACGCCATCGCGAGCGATTGCGTAAAGGACTGGGAATTCGATTTGTTCGTCGTTTGCGCCGAGGTCAATGAAAAGGGAATAGACTTCGTCGAGCACTTCAGCACATCGAGCGTCCTGGCGGTCGATTTTATTGAGGACGACGATAACAGCGAGTCCTTTTTCGAGGGCTTTCATGAGGACGAAACGGGTCTGAGGGAGTGGACCTTCGGCTGCATCGACAAGGAGAACGACGCCGTCGACCATGGTAAGCATGCGTTCGACTTCGCCACCGAAGTCGGCATGGCCCGGGGTGTCGGCGATGTTAATTTTAACGCCTTTCCACATGACAGAAGTGGCTTTTCCTGTAATTGTAATGCCGCGTTCGCGTTCGAGCTGGTTAGAGTCCATGACGCGATCGACGACATTTCGTTTGTTATCGAGGCTGCCGGACTGTTTAAGAAGAGCGTCGACGAGTGTTGTCTTGCCGTGGTCGACGTGGGCGATAATTGCTACGTTTCTATATTCCATTGGATTTCCCATGTGGTTTGATGTAGTCGCTGGTGTGATAACTCTGTCCCAGCAAAAAGCCGCAATCTTCTAGGGCTATGCGTTAAATTTGTCAACGCTTGCGCGCAATGGAATGCATTTTTTGTTACTATTCAGCCGGGGGGAGGAAAAAAACAGGGGAATTCAAAAAATGCTGTTCTTTTTTTCGAATTTGAGGCAAATACTAGATGCTACACGGTGTAGCGCCCAGTATCAGCC